>JAUXBM010000086.1 GCA_030619415.1 Chlorobiota bacterium | reverse complement strand
GTTTAGGTCAACGCTCGCTGATTTTACAAATTCTCAAGAAAATTCTTAATCTCCTCTGCCTCACCTTCAAAAGATTTTGTATTTGGCATTACCCGGTTGGCACGATCGTACCAGTAATTGGCATTCCATGTATCGCCTTCCTTGCGGTGCAGATATGCATGAATCCAATTGGCTTCGGGGGTATCCCAGTGCTGGACGATGCGGTGTGCTGCCTCCCAATCTTCAATACCATCCAACTCCATGGCTTCGATCAATATATCTACATTCATTGGTAGTCAACTCTTTGCTACCAAATTAATAAAAAATGAAAAACAAAAGAGGAAAAAATGAAATATTTATCATCTTCTCCTCCATTGTTTACGAAATCAGGACATGGCTGGGAGTACAGTTGAAGATTCGATACTCTCCTTTATCTGTTGATCAGAAATTGAAAAATCCGACAACTGACCTTTTAAATATTGGTCGTACGCTGCCATATCCACCAGGCCGTGACCTGAAAAGTTAAATACGATTGTCTTTTCAACACCTTCTTCTTTGGCCTTATTTGCTTCACGAATAACCTGGGCAATCGCATGGTTGGTTTCAGGAGCAGGAATAATTCCTTCAGTCCGGGCAAAAGCGATACCGGCAGCAAAACTTTCATTTTGTGGTATTGCTGTAGCCTCAATCAGCCCATCCTTTAAGAGCTGACTGATAATTGGCCCGGCGCCATGATATCGCAGGCCCCCGGCATGAATTTTAGGTGGAATAAATTTATGACCGAGTGTGTACATTGGAATTAACGGAGTCATGCCAATCGTATCTCCAAAATCGTATTGAAATTTGCCCCTTGTAAGTTTTGGACAAGAATGTGGCTCTACCGCAACTATCCTTGTATTCTGTCCACCAGTCAGGTTTCCACGAAGGAAAGGGAAGGATATACCGGCAAAATTAGATCCGCCCCCGAAACAGCCGATTACAACATCAGGATATTGATCAATTTTTTCAAATTGCCTGATCGCTTCTTCGCCAATGATTGTTTGGTGCAGCAATACATGGTTCAATACACTTCCCAGCGAATACCTGGTTTTCTCATCTTTTACAGCCATTTCGATGGCCTCCGAAATAGCGATGCCCAGGCTTCCCGGCGAATCAGGGTCTTCGGCAAGGATTTGTTTACCGGCTGCGGTCAACAAGCTCGGCGAGGCCACAACACTGGCTCCCCATGTATTCATCATAAATTGCCTGTAAGGTTTTTGCTCAAAACTTACTTTGACCATAAATACTTTTAAGTCGATCCCAAAAAGTTCACAGGCAAATGCCAGTGCACTACCCCACTGACCCGCGCCTGTTTCTGTAGTCATACTCTTTACGCCTTCTTTATAATTGTAATATGCCTGAGGTACAGCCGTATTGGGTTTGTGCGAACCAGCAGGGCTAACACTTTCGTTTTTGAAATAGATTTTTACAGGTGCGTCCAGAAATTTTTCAAAACGGGAAGCTCTTACCAACGGACTGGGGCGCCAGATTTTATAAATGTCCTGAACTTCTTCGGGAATATCAATATATCTTTCCCTGGATACTTCCTGCTCAATTAATCCTACTGGAAATAATGGGGCCAAATCATCCGGACCAATGGGCTGACCTGTGCCCGGATGAAGTGATGGTAACATTTCCCCACTCATATCGGCCACAATGTTATACCACTGTTTTGGCATTTCGTGTTCTTCTAAGAGTACTTTTTTTACATTTTTCATAGATTACTATTAATTTAATTAAACGAAAAAAGGCGTGTCGTAACCGACACGCCTTAAGCTATTTTTAATAATTCAATTAATGGTTAGGTCACGAACGGAGCGTTTGTGTACCACCACCAATTAATTATGTTATTTCCTTTTATCATTGTTGAAGGAGCAAATATAGAAAAATATTAAAACCGACAATTCCTAAAATACGACGATACTATCGATTTGTATGATTATGGAAAGAATTGCGCTGAATACAGGATGGCTTCAAGTTGCCTGAGTAAATTGCGCTTTTCTTTATTTGGTCTGAAAACGTAACCCTGCATGGAAACGATCTTATTTTTACGGCTATCAATAAAGGTGTAGCTCACAAAAGGGCCACTCATGAAATCTCCTTCAACCCGCCAGAGACCCCTGGTTTCCACCGTATAATCGATAAAAAAATCCGTTACAACTTCTGATTTTGGCACAATGAATTTCTCGGAAGTCACCATATAAGATCCATCAGCCGGGCCGGGTACATATTGCTGCAAAAACCTGTTCGTCCTGGCGACAATGCTGGCAGTAGAAAACTGGGCTGTATCGACATAGGGTTCAGAAAAAATAACAATCCCCTGGCTAAAAGCAGCCACTTCTTTTCTGATCCATAAAAAATCATTTTCTGTTTTTGCCACGTAATATTCCCGTGGTATTGTCAATCTTAACCCAAATGTTTTTACTACTTTCCCTGCAACCTTTTTGGATTCAGAGGCCCTGAACAATGATACAATACGCTCCCGTTCTGCCTGGTTGTATTTTTCAATAAAAAATTGCGCGTTCTCTTCAAAGGCGTTCACAAAATCTTCGGCTGAAGATGCTGTAATCTTTACAATCCGCTGTGGTTTCGACCAATAATCTTCTAAATACTCAATCTTTGCCTTCTCTGCCTTTTGATCAATCTCAACGATGAGCAGGTTTCGGTGTTTCTGGAACATCTCCGAAAAGCTCTGCTTCTGGATATGCGCCAGTTTAAATATAGGTTCTGATTGGTTGAGTCCGTATTGTTCTTCTTCGAGGTATTCCCTGATGGATTGTCCTATTTTAGAATCCCACTGTTGTTCGTTTTCCACAACAACAAGTATTTCGGAGGTATTGCCAATAGACCGCACTTTATCAGAGCGGTTTTTCCCGTCGGAACAAGCCGACATAAGAACAACAAAAGCGAGGAAAATAAATAGTCCTGCTGAACTTTTTTTGATCATAACAGAGGGTACTTAAAAAATGGTTCAGTTACTATAAACGTGAATTATTTTGAAAAATTGCCAATTAACTTACAGCAGCTATCCTGATTTTTTGACCAATCTTTATCCGGTTGTTATTCCGGAGATTATTCAGTCTTTTTATCTGGTCAACAGTTACACCGTCATACTCCTTGGCAATATCCCAAAGTGTATCTCCTTTTCGGACAATATGGTAAAGATATTTCCCTTCCTTGACCGAACTATCAGATTTTTTTTCAGGTTTATAAACGATCAGTTTCTGTTTGGGTTGAATGGTTGAACCCCGTAAATTGTTCCATTCCTTGAGATCGGTAACTGTGCACTTATACTTTTTCGCAATTAATCCGAGGTTTTCCCCACTCTTGACTGTGTGTGTTGACTTTTCAGATGATCGCATGACAGGAGTACTTGTTTTTTGATAGAATTGCGAACTGCCTGCTCCGTAAACAACCAGTTTTTGACCGGGGTAAATGGTGTTGCTTCTGAGATTGTTCCATCGCTTGAGTTGGTTAACATACACCCGGTACTTCCTGGCAATCAGGCCGAGGCTCTCACCACTTCGAACAATATGAATATTGCGGTTTTTTGCCTTTTTAATTTCGGCCAAGAGCTTATCTTTTTCGATGCCTTGTTTTGTTTTATAAGCATAAAGTGCTTGTTCGTTGTTCAGAAAATCGGCTACAAACCGCCGTGGTAAACGCAATACATATTTATGTCCGTTAGCGGGAGGAATAATCCCTTTTTTGAACTGTGGATTCAGAAATTTCAATTCATCCATAGGTACACCAAGCATCTCATTCAACTGATCAAATGAAAGCACATCGCTGACGGTTACCGTATCGATGTCATAAAAAAACATACCCGGGCGCATGGGATAGATATTGTGCTCCGCCGAATAGTTCATTACATAATTCACTGCGATAAAAGCCGGAACATATCCGCGTGTTTCGCGTGGTAAAAATGGCCAGACCGCCCAGTAATTTTTGGTTCCCCCGGCCCGGCGAATAGCCCTGTTTACATTACCCGCTCCTGAATTGTAGGCCGCGAGTGCCAATGACCAGTCATTATAAATATCGTAGAGATCAAGCAAATGTTCACAGGCCGCGACAGTCGATTTTACAGGATCGTAGCGATCTTCCACAAGCGATGAAACTTTCAATCCATAAACTTTTCCGGTTCCATACATAAATTGCCACAATCCCTTTGCGCCGGCCTTCGAACCCGCAGAAGGATTGAGTGCCGATTCAACGATGGCCAGGTATTTCATCTCCAACGGTATGTCGTATTTATCGAGCGCTTCTTCAATCATTGGGAAATAAAGCTCCGACAAACCCAACATTTTGGCAGTCAGCTCGCGTTTTTTAACAGCATACACGTTAATGTAATTTTTCACCTCCTGATTGTAAGTTAGCACCATTGGTGTTTCTGCATTCAGCGCTTCAATACGCTTATTATAAACAGAATCTGAATAAGTGGGTATATCACCCGGATTGAAAATGTTTTTATTTGTTCCGGTAGTGTCGAGGTTAAAATACTCCTTGCTATAAACTTTTACGAAGGCCATGCTGTCGAGCATCCGCACCACCGGTGAGTCTTTAATATACCATGTGGTGTCACCATCACTCAGCGTTACTAATTTGTATTTGATTTGCTGCGTGCTTATTGTGGAATCAACCTCAGTTACTGTTAAAGTATCTGACGACTGTGCCATTAGCATTGAGCCTTCAAAAAGACTAAAAACGAAAAAGATGATTATGATGAATTGTTTTACAATATTTTTCATGCAATAGATTTTGTCTGATAACGAAAAACGTTGCAAAAATAAATATATTCCGTTGGGATAAATTACCAATACTGATTAAGTAATAAACAGTATAGTTTTAAGAAGTGCCCTGATCCAAACCGGCGTGTTTGAATCCGTTTAAGTTTCAAACATAAACAAAGTCCAAACCCCAACTCTTATCTGGTGCGCGGATGCTCCGCGTGCCTTGTGCCTATTACTTAAAAACATTTTACTAAATTTGACACATGTCTGAAAAATATAAGTTCTACAACCCTGATGGTATTTATTTTGTTACTTCTACAATTACCGAATGGGTAGATTTATTTACCCGATCAGACTATTGCAATGTTGTTATTGATAGCTTAAAGTATTGCCAAAAAAATAAAGGTTTGGTAATTCATGCATGGTGTATCATGCCAAGTCATTTACACATGATAATTAGCAGTAATAGTGAATCTTTATTGTCAGAAACTCTTAGGGATTTCAAACGGTTTACTTCTGTTGAAATTGTAAAAACCATCGAAATTATTAATGAGAGCAGAAAAGAATGGATAAGCAATATTTTTAGGGAAGTTGCCGGAAAGATAAAGCGTGTTGAAAATTACAAAGTATAGCAGGATGGCAATCATCCGATTGAATTGGATTCAAATTATCTGATTGAACAAAAATTAGATTACATTCACGAAAACCCGGTAAAAGCTGGTTTTGTTTGGGAAGCAGAACAATATGTTTATTCATCGGCTATTGACTATGCTGATGGAACAGGGTTGCTGGATGTTAATTTGTTATTATGAATTTAATGGATTAAAAGCACGCGGAAATCCGCGCGCTAGTTAGGTTTAAGAAGTGCCCTGATCCAAACCGGCGAGCTTGAATTGGTTTAAGTTTCAACCAGTGGCAACAGCCAATATATGTTACTCCACCACCAACCTCAACCCCTCCGAATGTGCTGCAAACTCAGGCGCATAATAGGATTGAATGGTAGCAATACCATTTGAGAATTCGCCTTTTTGAGTAACCATAAGCGGGTATTCCAATACATAAGTTCCTTTATTCAGATAGCGAATAAAAAATTCCGTGGAAACATCAGTGATGTTCTTATAAAATCCAAGGCCTCCTTTGTAATTGTAACCCGATAGTTGATTCATCGGCTCCAAGGCTGTGGCCCGCATATCTTTCACATGAATATATTCCATGTTCCGGTCGGTTCGGATTACCAACCTGATTACCACTTTGTCGCCGGTCTTCAAAGTATGTTCCTCTTCCAAAGGCTTTACAACCGGTCCATTATCGGTTAGCTCCTCAATAAGAAAAAGTTTCTCTACCGAAAGCGGAGAATCATGTGACGTGATCCTGTCGAGGTTTTCAAAGTATTGCCAGTAGGCTGCACCCCAGGCGATATTTTTATTTGGATTGGTTACTTCTATTTTTCCCATTTCTGATTTGATCTCACTGCCTGCCCAGGAAGTTTTGAAGTAGCCTGTTCCGGGTTCAACCTTCATTCCTTCAATTTGTTTTGGGATGATTTGTTCACTGCCAACTTTTATCTGAACAAGCTGATCGTTAGATAATAAGTCTTCGCCGGTAAGCAGCAAGGCAAAAACGGATTCGGCGGTGGCGCTCGTGGTTTTCCAGCGGGAAGTTTGCTTTTGCTTCAACAACCAAATCTTCATCTGTTCTACCGATTTTGGATCATTCATAATTTGATCAAAGGCTTCGATGATGATCGCCTGTGATTCAACAGGAGCTTCGTACCAAAACCAACTTCTTTCCTGCCGCCAGTACATCCCCATTTCATCATTGTGCAGTGACCGCTCTTTCAGTGACCGCATAATTCCTTCCGCTTCATTGCGATGTCCAAGCTCATTGAGGGTCAAGGCAATCATGCCCTGCAAATAGTTGCTTTTATCCAGCCAATACTTTTTCTCCTGCTCAACATAAAAATCAAAGGCTTCCTCCGATTTTTGGGGGATTGGAAATAGCTGATCCAAAAGTGATCTTGCATAAAGATATTCAACCTGCATACTACCCAGGTTGTTGTTCTTCATCCCTTTTGGATTGTTCTTCTTCAGCTTCGCATAATCCCGTTGAACCTCACCATCGATAAAAGCAACCGCCTTCCTGATCATCACGTAAAGTTGATGATCATTCGAAAGATCAATAACACCTTTATCATGAAGCTTTGCAATGCCAACTACAATACTTTGTGTAGTGTGCCTGTCTTCGCGCATACCATTATACCACGACCAGGCGCCGCTGGGAAGTTGCAATTCGCGAAGTTTTGCCATCGTATTGTTTTTCTCGTTGGCCAATCGATTCATGTCGAATAAGATGCCAATTCTTCTTTTCTGTTCGGTTTCATCTTCCGCTTCCAATACCCAGGGTGTGGCATTCAGGACCACATTTTTCAAATCTTCATTTTTTTGGAGGTTCGAATAAAAGGCATCCGGTGTGAGTTGATTCCATGCTTCAAACACAGGTTTGATTTTTGGATTGCTGTTGATGATGAAAGCCGACAAGGCATTGGCATAATACTGGTGAAATAAATTGCTTGCATTGG
>JAUXBM010000166.1 GCA_030619415.1 Chlorobiota bacterium | reverse complement strand
GTATTCGAAATCCTATTTTAAAATAATTCGCAATCATTGTTTTGTGCTTTGATCACAAAAGATGATTAATGTTTTCATTTATAATTTGACCATCAAACAAATGTATCGTCCGCCTGCTGTAGGAAGCATCTCTTTGCGAGTGCGAAACCATGATGATGGTTGTTCCTTCTTTATTGAGATCGTTCAGCAGGTTCATCACCTCCTCACCATGCATCGAGTCGAGGTTGCCTGTTGGCTCATCTGCCAATAAAAGTGGAGGGTCGGCAATAACAGCCCTTGCAACAGCTACTCTTTGTTGTTGTCCGCCTGACAATTGAATGGGGAAAAGGTTTTTCCTGTGACTGATACTCATTTTGTCAATCACCTCCTCAACGCGCGTTTTACGGGCTTTCTTTTTCCAGCCTAGATAGACAAGGGGGAGTTCGATGTTTTCCTGAACGGTTAATTCGTCGATCAGGTTAAAGTTCTGAAATACAAAACCGACATTTCTTTTCCTGAGTTCGGTTTTCTGTTTTTCATTCAATGCCAGAACATCCTGACCGAAGAGTTTATAAGTCCCGGCATTGGGAATATCAATCATGCCAAGGATATTTAAAAGGGTTGTTTTGCCACATCCCGATGGTCCCATTATGGTAACAAAATCACCCTTTTCAATTTCAAAGCTGACATTTTTTAATGCCACTGTTTGAATATCCTCAGCCCGAAATACCTTTATTAAACCTTCTGTAACTATCATTGCTGTACTTGAGAATATGTCCGGGTTTCACACCAGACTTGTTAAAACCAGTAATAATACTAAAATCTAAACAAACCTTTCATTCAATGTAAAAGCCAATATATCAACTACTCAAGTGCAAATCGTAAAATATACCCATATATTCATTCATATTTCTTAACAATCTTTAACTAATTCTATGCCAAGCAGTCTAATTTATAGCATATCAAATAAATACAAATTTATTTCGTTAAATCTGTAACTTTTGATGTTCGAAATCGTCCATATTCTTGTACAATGGTGAACATTAATTACTACTTTTATCCATACTAATTTATCGTCTATACCAACCGTTTAATTATGAGCAAAGTAAAGGCACGTCTGCTGATCGTTGATGATGACGCCGACATTTTATTGGCAGCAAAAATGTTTCTCCGGCAGCATATCGAGATCGTTCATACCGAAAAAAATCCCGCCAACATTCCCGATCTTCTGAAAAATGACAGCTACGATGTTATCTTGCTGGACATGAATTTTTCGCGTGATGCGACAAGCGGAAAAGAGGGGTTTCACTGGCTGAATACAATTCTCGAACTCGATCCGGCAGCCACCGTCATTTTTATTACAGGCTACGGTGATATCGAACTGGCTGTCCAGGGAATAAAAGAAGGGGCTACCAATTTCGTGCTAAAGCCGTGGGACAATAAAAAGTTGCTCGCAACTATTGAAGCATCGCTGCGCATTCGCGAAGGGAAGGTTGAACTGGAAAGTTTGCGTTCAACACAAAAAATAATGATCGCTGACCAGGATCAGGCATACAGTAACCTTATCGGGACATCACCGGCGATGAAAAAGGTAATGTCGATTGCAATGAAAGTGGCGAAAACAGATGCCAATATCCTTATCCTTGGTGAAAATGGTACGGGTAAAGAAGTCGTCGCCAGGGCTATCCATCGTGCTTCGCAGAGGAGTGATAAAGTCTTTATTAATGTTGATCTTGGTGCAATCACCGAAAGCCTTTTTGAGAGCGAATTGTTTGGTTATAAAAAAGGGGCTTTTACTGATGCCAAAGAAGACAGGGCAGGAAGATTCGAGGCCGCCAATAAAGGAACAATTTTCCTGGATGAGATAGGAAACCTGTCACCAAACCTTCAATCGAAAATGTTGAATGTTTTACAAAGCCGGAAAGTTGTAAGACTGGGTTCCTTTAAAGAAATACCAATTGATGTTCGATTGATCTCTGCCACAAACATGCCGGTTTACCAGATGGTGAGTGAGAGTAAGTTCAGGCAGGATTTACTTTACAGGATCAATACCGTGGAAATAGCATTGCCGCCGCTGAGAGACCGGCAGGAAGATATAGAGCCGCTTGTGGAATATTATCTTGATGTGTACTGCAAAAAATATAAAATCGCCAAAAAACGGGTAACATCGGGCACCTTCAATCGCCTGAAAAAACATAGCTGGCCTGGTAATATCAGGGAGTTACAACATGCTGTTGAAAGGGCGGTAATATTAAGTGAAACGAATGTTCTGGAACCACAGGATTTCTTTATGGAGGAAAGTGGTGGTAAGAAAAATGATGATTTTTCTCCTGATAATATGAACCTTGAAGAAGTAGAAAAAATATTGGTCCGCAAGGTTATTGACAAACATGGAGGTAATATCAGCCGGGCAGCCAAAGAACTTGGTCTCACCAGGGCCTCATTGTACCGCAGGATAGAGAAACATGGTATATAAAAAATTTCGGTTACAGGTAATTTTAAGAGTACTGTTAATCGTACTGACCGTACTTCTGATCTTTTTTCTACATCAGAAAACGGCATATGCTGTTAGTACGATCATATTATCGCTCCTGCTGGTCATTCAGGTTATTTCACTTGTCCGTTATACCGAGCAGACCAACCGTAAACTAAAGCGTTTTTTCGAGTCGATCCGCCATGCCGATTTTACCAGTTCGTTCACCGATAATGACCTTGGCAAAAGTTTTGAGGGCCTGAATCAGGAATTCAACCAGGTGATTGAAGCCTTCAATAAAAACAAAACCGAAAAAGAGGAGCATTTCAATTATCTGCTAACAGTCATTCAGCATGTGAGCATCGGAATCATTGTGTTTAAACGAAACGGGGATGTTGATGTTTACAACAATTCTGTAAAACGCTTGCTGCAGGTCAAACACCTCAGGAAAATAAGCCATTTGAAAGAAGTATCAGAAGAACTGCCAACAATATTGATGAATATGAAACCCGGGGACAAAAACCTGGCAAAACTTTTTATTGGTGATGAACTGTTGCAACTTTCCATTAATGCCACTTCTTTTCGGATGAGGAGTGAAGAATATATGTTGGCTTCTTTCCAGGATATTCACCCCGAATTGGAACAAAAAGAGATCGAATCGTGGCAGAAACTCATCCGCGTGTTAACACACGAAATTATGAACTCTATCACGCCGATTTCTTCACTTGCCTCAACAGTTATTGGCATCCTCGAAGAAGTAAAGGAGAATTTCCCGGTTGAAGACCCAAACCAGTTGGAGGCATTTGAGGATGTAGTTCAGGCTATTGCTACTATTGAAAACCGAAGTAAAGGTTTGTTAAATTTTGTAGAGATCTATCGTAACCTGACCCGCATTCCCAAGCCTAATTTCAGACATTTTGCTGTTTCAGAATTGTTTGATCGTTCTATGGAATTGATGAGTCCAAAATTTGATTCAATTGGCATCAAGAGCAAAGTGCGAATCTATCCAAAAGAGCTGAAAATATTGGCCGATCCCGATTTGGTTGACCAGGTTCTGATTAATCTTTTGCTGAATGCAATCGATGCTGTGAAGGAAGAGGAAGAGCCGCAAATTACTATTGTGGCCTCGCTAAACCTGAACAACCGGACAATGATCGAAGTAGCCGACAACGGCAAAGGGATCAAACAGGACATCCTCGATAAGATTTTTATGCCGTTTTTTACTTCCAAAAAAACCGGTTCCGGTATTGGACTTAGTCTTTCAAGGCAAATCATGAATATGCACAAGGGTAGCATTAGTGTACGATCAAAACCCGGTGAGGGTGCAGTATTTACGATGATTTTCTGACTTTCCTGACCTCCCAGAGTTCGCAGAACATGGAAGAGTCTGCTGCCGGTTGCTGGCTTCTGGTTGCAACGTGGGCAGACCCTGCAAGCTTGCCTGTTTGCGAACGCCAGGGAGCAAACAGATGCTGGCAGGTCGAAGCAATTTGTTGGATTCTGGCTTCCGGATACTGCCGACTCAAGACTGCTAATTAAATGATTTGAAAAAGGTGAATTGGGAAATCACAGTGGTTGCAATAGGTGCAGTTGTTGCAGTTGGTGCAATTGGTGAGAGGATAGAAGAGTGAGGTCGTTTGATTAAATTTGCAATCTAAATATTATAGCGATGAAAAAACCAACCAACAACAATTACCCGATACTTGAAGAACTGAAACAACGATGGAGCCCAAGGGCTTACAGCGAAGAACCGGTTGAATTGGAAAAGCTGCAAAGTATACTGGAAGCAGCCCGATGGGCGCCATCAGCTTTTAACGAACAACCCTGGCGGTTTATCGTTGGCCGGAAAGGAGAAAAAACCTGGGGTTTGATCCTCGAAACATTGGTTGAATGGAATCAAAAGTGGGCACGAAAAGCACCGGTATTGGTTATTAATATTGGTAAAAAAAATTCTTCCTACGATGGAAAAACCAATGCTACTTATGCTTACGATACCGGCCAGGCCGTAGCGATGATGGTTACCGAAGCAGTCAACCAGGGGTTGATTGGTCACCAGATGAGTGGTTTCAGCGCTGAAAAAGCGATTGAACTTTTGGATATTCCGAAGGATTATCAGCCCATTTCGGTAACAGCATTTGGATACTTAGGAGACCCGGAACTTCTGCCCGAAGGCATGAAAGAATCAGAATTTGAAGACAGGAAACGCAAGCCTCTGAATGAAACTGTATTTTCAGGGAAATTTGGGGAGATGTCTGAACTATTTTAGATAGTGGTC
>JAUXBM010000074.1 GCA_030619415.1 Chlorobiota bacterium | reverse complement strand
GGGTGGATGATCGGAGGGTAGAAGTCCAGGTATAAGGATACCTTTCCTGATGACAACTTTTTCTCCCTCAGTGTTACCTTCGTTAATGCCATTTGTACCTTTTTGGATGATCACCCAACATCGGGGACCAACAATGGTACAAATATATGTAATATTATTGATATAGTAACAATATACAATAATATTTATTTAGGTGCTATTCAGTAAGTTATGGGGTAGATAGAATATTGTTAATGTGAGGTCGCTCTTTTGTCGATAAAAATAATAGGTTTTCTTGTATTTGAAGGCATTTGCAATTTAAAGATTTCTTTTGGATGGCGGAATTCAATTTCCGGAGCTACGCGCAATGTTGCCCTGAAATGGTCCTTGATCTCTTTTTCAAGTTTTTGATTTCCGGCTATGCACCCTGCTTTCACAAGGATTTCATCAGTACCCAAATGGTTGGTTGATACTTCCACAACATAGTTTTCTATTTGCCTAATCTGGTTTAATACATCATAAATTGCCGGTGGGTAAAGTGTAGTGCCCTTAAATTTGATCATTTGTTGCTTTCTGCCAATCACAGGTCCGAGCCGGATGGTGTTTCTGCCGCACGAACAAGGCTCAGTAAAGTGGTGGCAGATATCTCCGGTTTTAAAACGAAGCAATGGCATGCCTTCCACACCCAAAGTAGTTATCGTCACTTCGCCTGGTTCTCCATGTGCAACCTGTTTGTTGTTTTCATCCAGGAATTCAACAATGATCATTTCGGGGTGATGATGCCCTCCCTTACCTTCGCTACATTCGGTAAAAGCGGTTCCCATTTCGGTTGATGCGTAAGTAGAATATAGTTTTATATCCCATTTATCGGTAATCTTTTTACCCAGGGTATTCAGCGAAAAATCGGTGTTGCGGATCGGTTCGCCAATGCAAACTGCTTTTTTGATGGACGAGTTCCTGTAATCGATGCCCCGCAATTCTGCGTAGTCCACAAGCTTTGGAATAAATGAGGGTACGGTGATCAGGCCTGTGGGCGAAAACCGATTGATCGATTCAAACTGCATTTCCTGTAACCCGGGGCCAATACGGATAATTCCTGCCCCCAGTTTTCTCAGTCCAAGAAAGTATGCCAGGCCGGCCATAAACCGTTTATCCATTGTTACCATCAACTGGTAAATATCGTCGGCAGTGGTATCCGCGCACGAAAAGGATATGAATTCGTTGTATGCCAGTCGCTCGAGGTCATTGTCTGTCATTGCAAAAGTAACAGGTTCGCCCATGGTACCGGAGCTGGTTATAAAATCAGCCACCTTGCTTTTTGGGACACAAAAGAAATCATCATTTCTTTTCTGAAGGTCATCTTTTGTTGTAACAGGGATATTTCTTAAATCCTCCAATTTTGAAATGTGCTTAATTTTGATCTTGTTCCGGGAAAACATTTCTGCATAGAAAACAGACTTTTCTTTTAAATAAGAAAGCAATTCGGGTAGTCGCGACTCTTGGTAAGTCTTTATTTCCCTGGCCGACTTTTGTTCTATTTCCGGAATAAACATATTTTGATTGCTGATTATTTTTTTTGAATTTTATCAGTAAATCGTACACCTTCATCTTTACAGATGATCTGAGTGAGGTGATTGCCCATCATCACCACATTAACAAGCCCTCCGGATGTTCCTGCCCACTGTCCTGTCATATAAAAATTATCCAGTCCCTTAATTTTCCAGGTGGTTGGTTTTCCAAATGTTTCTTTGTTGGCTAACCAGCTTATTTGCCCACCCGTCCAGTTATTGGTATAACGAATGTAGGTTGCCGGGGTTGCCACGTCAATCATTTCCACATTGTTTTTTATGTTACCAAATTTGTATTCCAAAGCCTCAATTACTTCATCGGCAATGCGTTTTTTCTCTACCCGGTATTTTTTCTTATCGTTCTGTCGCATATTATACCAATACTCCCAATCTTTTGCTTCGGGCATCAAGGCCAGCAATGATTTTCCCGCTGGTGCAGAAGCCGGATCGTCACAATAATGAGTTACCTCAAGATGTTCCATCGTGGTCAGCTTATCAACGTTGATGGGTTTGTTGATGTGGAAATAGATTTTACGCGGTACTTCCGAAAAATCCCTGTTCAGCCCAATGGCGATATACAGCGTTTTATTGATCGTTTTGAAAGTATTCGATTCATACCGTTCGATAATGTGCTTGTCTTTGTATTTTCCTTCAAGCAATTCGTAAATGGCTGTCCGGCCATCAGCCGCGTTAATTACAATATCACAATGATGAATGTCTCCGTTATCCAGTTCTATGCCTTTGGCTGCTTTGCCATCTGTAATTATTTTATTGACTTTGGATTTGAAATGAACCTGGCCCCCCAGCTCGGTGTAACTTTTCTCCATCATGCTACTGATCAACGCGGCCCCGCCTTTCGGGTAACCTGTATCTTTTTTATTCCGCCAAACCAAAGGCATGAGCGAATAAAAGAGTGGCATTTGGCCAACGAATGCTGTTTCGATGGCGTATCGGAGTGCCGGACTTTTCAAATGGCCTGCAAATTCATGGTTGGTAATATTGAGGTATTTACGCATGGTGAGCAAATAGGGAAACATCGTATAAGCCACTTTCAGTTTATCTGTGATGGTCATTACCTCGAAGGGTTTATCAAGCGGCAGCTTCATCTTGTTTAACTTCCTGACCAGGCCAATAAACTTCCTGATTTGCTTTTTATCCTCAGGCGCTTTGGTTAAAAACTCCTGTTCCAGTTTGTCAATATCACTGTAAAAATGTATCCTCGTGCCTTCTTTGTCGTCAACAACCGAGTGACTATCGAAATAAACAAAATCGATCGATTTCATGTCGATGATGTTGTTCCAAAACGGATAAAAAACTTCGTTGGGTGAAGTTCCTTCCATAAAGTGGATACAGCCGTCAACATTAAAATCCTTTCTTTTCCACGATGCACACAAGCCACCCGACATGGAATAGGCCTCGAATATTTCAGTTTGAAAGCCATTCATTTGCAAATAACTGCCGGCAGACATCCCTGCAAGACCTGCCCCAATAATGATGACTTTCTTTTTTTTCTTCATTCTGTTTATTTCGTTTCTGGTCGGATTCAAATCAACGTTTTTGCAGCTTTTTAATTTTTTCTTTAACCTTCTGCCGTTGCGAATACTTTTCAAATTCTTTATTCAAAGAAAACAAATAAAACGCAAGTGCTTTTTCAGTGCTGTCAACAGAGGTAAAATAATCGCCGGCCAGAACGTACCCTAAATAATAATCAGGATTCAAAGTTGGAATGGAATTAACCAACTTGTCATCCAGGGGAGTGCCGTCTTTCATCGATTTTTTTACGAGCAGGATTCTCTCTTTAAACAACAAATAATCGAAATAGTTTTCTGTTTCCAGGAATTGATCTGCGGGTATTGTAAGCAATGTGTCGTACAGGGCAAGTCCGGGATCGTGATATCTATCATTGAAAACCTCATCAAGATCATAACCCAAATATTCGCCGAATTGATAAGGCTGGGTAGAAACCCAAAATTTTCTTCTCAAAGGTTGAAGAATAACACTGTGGTGTGAGATCATCTGGGCCATTGCTTTTTCGTTGCCAATGCCAATTGAGTTGTCGTTAAGCCCGTTACGGTCTCTTAATATTTCAGCAGCTTTCAAAGGAGTGATGGTATCTCTCATCAAAATTAGTTCTTCCGCTCTTTCCTGGCGGTAAGCCGAAGCAGTTACAGATATGTGCTTCAGGTTGGCCTGATCATCACTAAATGCTTCACTTTGAAAATGATTCGAACAAACCAGCGATTGCGCATCAGTTTTAAATACGCCAAGTTTCCCGGGCGCTTTTTCGATAATTACCGCACGATTGTCAGTAGCTGATCCAATAAGCAAAGATTCAGCAACGAATGTATTTCTCTTTTTAGCTATCGCGACAGCCTCATCAATATTGCCGGCATATTGTAAAATTTCACGGGCAAGCAACGAAATAGGCGTTGCAGCCTTAAGCGGGATATCTGATTTCCCGGCATTGATGGTCACTGTGAGCCCCTGTTCATTCATGCCGGAAACCACCCCGATAAAGCTCGCCCAGGTAACGTAGGTAAACTTGTAACCATTTTGCGGATTGACGAAGCATACAATTTTGTCTTCGGCAAAAGCCTCATTGATGTAAAAATCGAAATTCCTTCCAACAATCAAACTGCTATCCGAGAAGCCCATATTGGCAGCAAACGAGGTGCAACCCACCAACATCAAATCCTGCAGTGCATGCCCGATATCGTGCGCACCATGGTAATTTAGCATCCGGTCGTAATTTGTGCCGATAAAATCGAAATCATCAGAACATGAAAAAGAAATTCCGAAAATTTCTTCCTGGTATTCGGGTAAGATGTACTCGTCTATATCGCGGTTAAAAAATTTGATGAAGTATTTCAAAAATTTCAGGTAAGCATCAGAAGGAACCAATTCCCTGATCTTTTCAACAAAGGCTTTTTCCTGATTGTAAATCAATTCTTCGGTAAGCTTTCCTGCGGCAACACCCATCTCAAAGGGTGGGCCTTCCACATACATTTCCCAGAGGCCAAATTCGTTTTTCCTTAGCCAGTTGTTCCCAACAGCATAATTATCAGGGCCTGATTTTATCCTTTCAAGTTGACCCACGATGCTTGTATCAACCGCTGGCAGGCTGATTCGCGTATCAACCTGGTACCACAATACGAAACCGGCAAACAGGATAAGGATGGAAAGTCCAAATAGCTTGATTATTCTGGCTCTTCTGTTACGCTGCTTATCCATTATTGACTTCTTTAATTAATTCATGCAAATCAACAATTTCTCCACAGGTAAGCAAGGCACTTATGCTCACCCCAAGCATCCCGTGAAGGTTGATATTTTGCCCGGTAAAGTACAGGTTTGGTATTTTCGTGCGCGGAAATATATAGGAGGCCATTGGGTTTTTATAATCACGAAGGGTCCCATACATGGCTCCTCGGGGTGTCCCGATATAATCACGATAAGTAAGGGGGGTTGCAGCTATCCAGTCAACCACATTGTCATTCAACTCAGGAAATTGCTCAGATGCCAGGGCAATTAACTTTTTCGCTTTTTGCTCTTTCCAGGTTTCATATTCTGTTCCCCGGTCATTCATTGGCAGGTCGGCCCATTGCGACACTTCATCAAATTGCATATAAGCATACAAACTCACACCATCAACCATGTTGGCTTTTGTTTCCTGTGCAGGTGTGTACAAATAGTAAAATTCAGGCCATTTTTCCTCATCGTAAGTTGAAACGGCCCAAACATCTTTGTGCTTGTAATAGTGATAATTATAGCCTAAATACGGAAAAGAACCCGGCTTTAATTTAAGATGCAAACCGAATACCGATATGGTGTTTTTAATGCTGCTGATCCTGTTTAGGAATGATTTCCTGATTCTGCCTTCTTCTAATTTTTCGAGTGTAGCAGTGGGATGAATATTCGAAATAATCTTGTCAGACCAAAATTTTTGCCCGCCAGATGTTTTCACACCGACCATCTGATCGTTCTCGAATAAAAATTCCTTCACTTCAGTTTCAGTAAGAATATCACCTCCATTTTCCCGAATGTTTTGTGCCAACAAGTCTGCTACCTGACTGCTTCCCCCAATCAACCGGTAAGCACTGCTGATATAATAATTGTTCACCAGCGCATGGGTATAAAGCGAGGATGTATGCTTATCGCCGGCGTACACAAAGTTAAGTGCACAAAGTACATTTTGGAGATCTTCGTTTTTTGTTATTGACTGAATTGCATCGTAAATGCCTGTTTTAAGAAATAAATTTTCGCGAATGTCGTACGACCCAGGCTCCTGGAGATTATAAATTGCCTGCGAATTTATAACTTCATTTATAAGTTGAATATAACGATCGATGGCTGCTTTTTCGTGTGGAAAATAGGACAGCATTTTTTCGCGAAAATTGTTCCATCCCATTGGATAGTCGATTATTTCACCGCCAATATTGAACCTGTCAAACACTTTATCGTCCATTTTTTTCAAATGGAGTTTATCCAAAATCCCAAAAAACCGGAAAAGTTTGTTTAATACCTGGCCATCCTCTAGGCTTCCAAGGTAATGCATGCCCGAACTGAAAGTGCAGCCATGCAGCTCGAAATTCTGTAGAGTGCCGCCAATGTGTTTGTTTTTTTCGAGCACACACACTTTGAATCCTTTTTTGCTGAGAATTAGCGCACATTCTAATCCGCCAAGCCCTGCACCAAGTATAAGAATGTCGTATTTATTTTGCAACGAACAATGGTTTAATTGAGGGAATCAAAGATAGAAAGTTCATTCATTATTTTGAGTTTTCAGATATTGTGGACATTCACTAAATTACTTTTTCTTAATCTGGACAAGCCAGAAGAGTTCTGACACAGATTAACACTGATCGATTATGATTAAAAACTTCACTTTTTTATCAATAGCGATTTGGTAGACAATCATAATAAACCTGTGTAAATCAGCATGAAAAGAATTTACAATAAAATTTTCTGCCAAAATATGATAGATGTTAAGGTACAAATAAGTATTAAAATAACTTGATTATCTTTGCACCAGAAAACAACGATGTCGATCATCGTTGCGGAAATAGAGCGGCAGTGGCCAAGTTAGAGCAGACCGTCGCGAAGAAGGAAACCGAACAGAGGGTCCTTCATGCAGGCTGGAATTTTTCCGGCTTTTTTTGTGCCCGATTTTCCGTATTAAAATAGCCTTTCACTCATTGAAACCATATAATACTAAAGGACCATCAAGGCCAAAGGAATAATTATTGCAATAAAGTTTTTAGTTGCCTGAATTACATCTTTGTTTTTTAGCATTTGCCTGTTCATATTTACATCAAATTTCAGTTTCCTGTTAAGCATATGGCCCAAATACTTGTGCTTAATGATTAAAATACTGTCATCGATGTTGAAGTTTTTGATGATGCGCGTCTTTCTTCCAAAAAAGGGTTTAATCAACCAATCGTGGCTTCCGTACTGAAGTATTATATTTTTTGATGAAAGTATTTCATCCACCATTTTCTTGAGTTCTATATTGAAATTGGGGTACAGCTCAAAAATGGTTTTATAGGCAGACATGTACTGAAAAAAGATTTTGTGGTTTTCGACAACCAGGCGGAAATACTGAAACTTTTTCTGCTTGTTTATCTTAAAATGGAAATATGGATTGGAGCGGAAAATACCCAAAAACATGATTGGGTAATTGATGAATAAGTTCGTGGTGTAATAAAGAAATTTCTGCGGTGCATGAATCAATCGCCTGCTGATTGATTTTTTAAATACGATATCGAAAGTGTCGGGTGGTGCATAAAGAATGATGTTTCGTATCTTCCTGTATTTCTCCCGGGAGGAAGCAAATCCACTGTTTAGCAGAACCTCATTAATTGATTTATCAAGGTTATCTGGTTTGGAAGAATAGAGGTTCATTAATTCAAATTCTACTTTGCTGTTGTAGTCAAGCAAGTAAGAAATTGCTGCAATACCACCGGCGCTATGACCCGCCAGGTCAATATTTTTAATGGTCTTGTTAGCAATGATGTCAATAAATTCTTTTAATAAATCCACCATCACACCAATTTGCCATTTACCCTTTGAACCCTGTTCAGGAAAGTCGATGGCATAGATTGTTTTGTATTGACCGGAAAACGAGCATAAATGTTCGATATAGTTTTCCTTAAAATTGCCGATACCCGGTATATGGATCAATATATTATCTGAATCTGGGTTGCCGCCTATGATTAGGTGGTTTATTCCGTTAACATTATTTTGTTTTGTGGTTGTCAATTAAATAGTGAATCAATCTGTTTTG
>JAUXBM010000217.1 GCA_030619415.1 Chlorobiota bacterium | reverse complement strand
ATTCCGTTTTCATAATCCGCAGGTCCGGGAAAGCAGAAACTTATGGCAGCTGTTTTATTTCCAGTATTCTTGTCAATTTCCCTGAACCCGAGGATAATCTTTTCCAAAAGGTTTTCAAGGTCTTCTGATTTTGCAGGTAGCGAGAAGGTTCTTCCAAGGATCTTCCCATCCTTTACTGCATTAAATACCAGGTTAGTGCCGCCGGCGTCAAGCACCAATATGGTATCTTTTTTATTTTGGCTCATGTGTGAATGTATATTTATTACCAGTTTATCAGTAGCCCTGACCTTAAGGTCAGGGCAATTGAAAATTCAACAACTTAGTGCGCTTCTAACCAATTACTTCCCGTATTCATATCGATAATAACCGGCACATCCAGCTTAATGGCGCTCGGCATTTTGTCGTGAACGATCTTTCGCACAATATCCAATTCATCAAGATGGGCATCAAAAACCAATTCATCATGCACCTGCAGGATCATTTTCGATTTGAGTTTCTTTTTGTTAAATTCCTCAAAAATATCGATCATGGCAATTTTGATCATATCAGCCGAAGAGCCCTGGATTGGCGCGTTGATGGCATTCCGCTCAGCAAATCCACGAACAACAGCATTGGCCGAATTGATGTCTTTGAGGTATCTCCTTCTACCCATGATCGTTTCTACGTAACCATTCTCCCGTGCAAAAACGACCTGCTGTTCCATGTATTTTTTTATTCCGGCGTATTGGGTAAAATAATTATCGATAATCTCTGCCGCTTCCTTCCGGGGAATGTTAAGCCGCTGAGAAAGCCCAAAAGCTGAAATTCCATAAATCAAACCGAAGTTGACCATCTTGGCATTTCTGCGCATATCGCCGGTTACTTCTTGCTGTTCAATTCCATACACCCGTGCCGCCGTAGCCGTGTGAATATCCAGGTTCTGACTAAAGGCTTCAATCATCTTTTTGTCACCACTCAAGTGGGCGATTATACGCAATTCTATTTGAGAATAATCGGCAGCCAGCAGGGTATATTCTGCATTCCTGGGAATAAAGGCTTTCCGTATTTCGCGGCCTTTTTCCGTTCTGATCGGAATATTCTGGAGGTTGGGGTTGTTTGAGCTCAGACGACCCGTTGCCGTTACAGCCTGGTTGTAGGATGTATGAATCCGTCCATCCCGTCGATTGACCAATGAAGGCAAGGCATCAACATAAGTTGATTTAAGTTTTGTTAGCGACCGGTACTCGAGTATCTGTTCAATGATCTCATGTTTGTTTGATAACCTTTGCAGGATATCCTCACCGGTAGCGTATTGACCAGTCTTGGTTTTTTTAGGCTTGTCGCTTATTTTTAGTTTTTCAAATAAGATGACACCCAACTGCTTGGGCGAAGCGATATTGAACTCCTCGCCGGCCATTTTGTGAATGTTTTTTTCCGTCTCACCGATATATCCCTCAAGCTCTTTGCTGTAAATTTTTAATCCATCAATGTCCAATTTTACGCCTTCAGCTTCCATCGAAGCCAATACGGGAACCAGGGGCATTTCAATCTTTTCAAACAATTCCCGGGCATCCTTTTCGATTAATTGTGGTTTAAAAACATTTTTCAGTTGCAAGGTGATATCTGCGTCCTCGGCAGCATATTCTTTCACACGATCCACTTCAACATCGCGCATGCTCAATTGGGTTTCCCCTTTTTTCCCAATAAGCGATTCTATCGACTCGGGGCTGTAATTCAGATAAGACTCAGCCAGGTAATTCATATTGTGGCGTAAGTCGGGCTGCAAAAGGTAATGCGCGATCATGTTATCAAAAATCGGTCCGCGGACATGGATATCATACCATTTCAGGATGGAGAGATCGAACTTAATGTTTTGTCCAACTTTTTCAATTTTCCCGTCCTCAAATATCGGTTTGAACAACTGGACCAACTTCAGGGCATCATTGTAATTTTCCGGCAAAGCAACATACCATGCTTCATGCGGTTTTACAGAAAACGACAGACCCACCATTTCCGAATTATTAGGATCCAGCCCGGTAGTTTCCGTATCAAAACAAAGCGATTTTACTTTCTTTAACACGTCAACCAGTTTTATAGCCTCTTTCTCATTTTGAATGAGGTGGTATTTATGTGCTGTGTTTTGCAGGTTTTTTAGTGCTCCTTTTGCTTCTTCATCCGGCAGATCTGATTCATCAAATAATTGGACCTGAACCGGTTTTTGCTCTTCGCCTCCATCTTTTAACGACAAATCCGTAAATATCCTGTTGGCAAGTTGCCTGAATTCCAGCTCTTCAAATAGTTCTTTTAAAGCCTTCTTATTTGGTTGTTTCACCTTGAAAGCCTCTTCATCAAATTCTACAGGAACATCAAGGATAATGGTTGCCAATTCTTTTGAGACCAATGCCTGGTCAGAAAATTTTTCAACATTTTCCTTTTGTTTTCCTTTCAATTCATGGGTATGTTGTAAAAGGTTTTCCACAGAACCATAAGCGGCAATCAGTTCTTTTGCCCGTTTCTCGCCTATACCGGGAACGCCAGGTATATTGTCTGAAGCATCGCCCCACAGACCTAAAATATCAATGAGTTGTTCGGGTTGTTTGATGCCGTATCGATCACACACTTCTTTTACACCCCAAACCTCAGCCTTGTTGCCCATCCGGGCCGGTTTATACATAAAAATATTCTCGGAAACCAACTGGCCGAAATCTTTATCCGGTGTCATCATATACGTCAGGAAGCCTTCCTTTTCGGCACGTTTAGCCAGTGTGCCAATCACATCGTCGGCTTCGTAACCATCCACACCTAGAAGTGGAATATTAAAAGCTTCCAAAATCCGGTAAATGTATGGAAGTGAAGTAGCCAGGTCTTCGGGCATTTTCTCACGGTTGGCTTTGTACTCCACAAAATCGACATGCCTGACTGTAGGTGCCATGGTATCGGTTGCTACTGCAATATGGGTGGGTTTTTCGTTTTTCAGAACATCGTACAAGGTATTGGTAAAGCCCAGCATTGCAGATGTGTTCAATCCTTTGGAGTTGATGCGGTGATTTTTACTGAATGCAAAATACGAGCGGTAGATCAGCGCCATCGCATCAAGCAGGAAGAGTTTTTTCTTTTCGCTCATTGAATTTAGTTGTTTGGCAAACAAAAGTAAATAAAAGGCTTTTCAAGTCAGGGGTATTGATTAAGAATGAAAATAGTTCTTTTCTTGCTAAATAGATCTTGTTTAGAAAATAGCTGATTTATTTTCAACGAAAATTTGTTCGAAACTCTGAAATATCCGTTAATAAACCGTTTGAATTAGGGTTTAATTTTACAAGCACTATCCCCACGTTTCACCAAAAAGAAAATATTAGATGGCAAAAAAAAATAGTAGTTCCGT
>JAUXBM010000124.1 GCA_030619415.1 Chlorobiota bacterium | reverse complement strand
GGACCGGCCAATCCGTTAATCATAGCCGCTACCGAGTAATAAGTATCCGACAAGGAACTGGCAACAAGGTGACCCGCATGGGCGCTAACATTACCCGACTCATGATCGGCATGAATGATAAAATACATTCTTGCTACATCGTCATAAGGTTTGCCCTTACCCATCATATAAGCAAAATTGCCTCCATGATCCAATGTTGGATCCTGATAATTGTTTCCTTTATCGTTGTAAAGCTTATTATAAATAACCGCCCCAATAATGGGAAGCTTTGAGATCAGGTTCCAGCCATCTTCATAGGTAGGATCCCAATAATCGAGTTTATTCATCCCTCGTTGGTAGCGGAGGTTGAAAATAGACTCACGCTGCATCGACATAACAGCTGCCGATAGTATGGCCATCGGGTGGCTGTTGTTTGGGAATGCATCAATTACCTCGTAAACATATTTTGGTAACTGCCGACGGTTGATCCCATCATAAATCACCTCTTCTACCTCACTTTCGGTGGGAATCTCCCCTGTAAGCAAAAGATAAAATAACCCTTCAACACAAGGCATTTCCGATCCTCTTGGTCTTGGTAATTTCTCAATCACCTCAGGCAAGGTATATCCGCGGTAACGAATACCCTCGTATGGATCCAGATAGGAAATATCGCTGATAAGGCTTTTAATGCCGCGCATACCGCCGATTATCTGTTGAACCGTAACTTCATTTACTACAGTTTCACCATGTTCTTTAAGCAACCGCTTAATTCTTGGCCGGTGCTCTTCAATTTTTTCGTATAATTTTTCTTTTAAACCTTTCATTGCCTTTATCTATTTTAAATATTAATTAAAACCAATCAGTCGATTAGGCTTTAATCCGGGAGCGCAAAAATACAAAATCCTGCCTATTAATTTATGTGATTTTGGCATGTCTTTACGCTTTATTATTATGAAAAGCATATTTAGATCAGATTCTAAATACCGGATGTGTTTAGGATTTCTCAATTCACCGACCAAATACCACCATTCGCCGAATTGTTGTTTACACGACCTGGTACTTGAAATATATTTGCTCAATAAAATCAAAGTTTATTTTATCATTTTAACAAATAAAATTACAATGACTACAACAGATAGATTATATCGATCAAGAACTGACAAAGTTATCGGAGGTGTGGCAGGTGGTTTGGGCGACTATCTCAATATCGATCCTGTAATTGTTCGGGTAATATTTGTATTGTTGGCGGTATTTGGCGGGAGTGGTGTATTGGTGTACATCATTTTATGGATTGTTATTCCGTCCCGGATGATCACATTTGGCATCGATGAAACCCCGCAAGAAAGTGTTCGTGTGGAAGTTGATCCACAAACAGCGCAACGCAGAACGAATACCGGGTTGGTTGCAGGTATCCTATTGATCGCATTTGGGTTGCTGTTCCTGGCTGACCAACTGATTCCTTACTATAGGTTATGGGACTTTTGGCCGGTGTTGCTTATCCTGGTTGGTGTGTTGTTAATAAAACCCGAAATAATTAAATCTTCAAAAAAAATTGATCATGAAATTCAGTAACATTTTTTGGGGGGTCATCCTGATTTTTGCGGGAGTACTCTTCATACTACAAAACCTGGGAGTAATTAATTTTGAATGGACTTATCTATGGCGTCTCTGGCCGGTTATCCTCATACTTTGGGGAGTATCCGTACTGCCTGCACACAGCTTAATAAAGCTAGGACTTGTGCTACTTGTTTTGGCGGGTTCAGTTTATTTTATGATTGACCGGACCATTTACTGGGAAGACAAAAGCTGGGACTACCGTATTGAAAACTGGGAAGAAGATGACAGGCAACCAATCGACCAGTCCTTCAATATTCCTTATGAAGACAGTACCGAGTATGCATTCCTTAGTCTTGAAATGGCGGCTGGCGGATTCGTCATTCAGGAACGTACAGATTACCTTCTCGATTTTAGTAAAAAAGGAACCAGGAGCAAATATTCATACGTCTTGAAAAAGACAGACAATAAGTCTGAGATATTTATTGAGCGTGATGAAATAAAGATTATCAAGGGAAATAACAAGCATAGTGTGAACATCAGTCTCAATGAGTTCCCAATCTGGAACATAAATTTGGATGTTGGTGCTTCGGCTGTTGAACTTGATTTATCGAATTTTAAAATCAAAGAACTTGACATTGATGGTGGTGCAGCCGCTTTTGAGATCAGGCTTGGAGATGCTTATCCCGATATGTCGGTGAATATTGATGCAGGGGCATCAGCCATTGAGTTGAAAATGCCCGAAACATCAGGTTGCGAGTTAAAAATCAGTTCAGTACTTTCGGGAAAATCGATTATCGGTTTTGAGAAAATTGATCACGGGCATTATAAAACAGAGAATTTTGACGAGGCCGAAAACAAGATCTTCATAAAATTAGATGCGGCTGTATCAAGCTATACCATTACAAGATATTAATACTTGTACATCTTTTCTCTCAACGCCATCACTTTTGCATCAGTAATGTAATCATCATAATCCATCAATTTATCGATGATCCCATTGGGAGTTAGTTCAATGATCCTGTTACAAACAGATTGAATAAATTCATGGTCATGCGACGACATGAAAACGTTTCCGGGATATTTCACCAGGTTGTTATTGAAGGCCTGAATTGACTCAAGGTCGAGGTGGTTGGTGGGTGTGTCGAATACCAAAGCGTTCGCATTTGTCAGCATCATCTTCGCGATCATGCACCGCATTTTTTCTCCTCCCGACAATACATTCACGCGTTTATTGATTTCATCCCCTGCGAACAGCATTTTACCTAAATACCCCCGAATATAAAGCTCAGTTGTATCGTTCGAAAACTGGCACAACCAATCAAAAAGGCTTAAATCGCTTCTGAAAAATTCTGAGTTGTCTAATGGTAAATAGGCTGAAGTAATTGTTTGTCCCCAATGATAAGTGCCAGAATCCGGCTTTTGATGGCCATTTATTATTTCAAACAAAAGGGTCATTGCCCTGGTGTCTTTCGATAGAAAAATTATTTTGTCGCCTTTATTGGCGTAGAATTCAACATCCCTGAACAATACTTTCCCGTCGATACTGGCACTCAGGCCGGTTACTTCGAGAATTTTATCGCCGGCTGCTCTTTCAGGGGTAAATATAATACCGGGATACTTCCTGGTAGAAGGCCTAATGTCGACAATATTAAGCTTTTCAATCATTTTCTTGCGACTGGTTGCTTGTTTCGATTTGGAAACATTCGCACTAAAACGTGAAATAAATTCCTGCAGTTCTTTCTTTTTGGCTTCCGCTTTTTTGTTTTGCGACTGTTGTTGCCTCAATGCCAGCTGGCTGCTCTGGTACCAAAAACTATAATTCCCGGCAAACAGCTGAACTTTTCCAAAATCAATATCAACGGTGTGTGTACTGATTGCATCCAGGAAGTGCCTGTCGTGAGAAACGACTAAAACGGTATTTTCGTAATTGGCCAGGTAATTTTCCAGCCAGGTTACCGTGTCAAGGTCAAGGTCGTTGGTAGGTTCATCAAGCAATAGGTTGTCGGGGTTTCCGAAGAGTGCCTGGGCCAGTAAAACCCTCACTTTTTGTTTACCGCTCAAATCCTTCATTAAAGTATAATGAAACTCCTCTTTAATTCCCAGGTCACTCAACAAGCTGGCAGCATTGCTCTCAGCATTCCATCCATCCATGTCGGCGAACTTTTCTTCCAGTTCGGCCACTTTTATGCCATCTTCATCCGAAAAATCAGGCTTCGAATAAATAGCATCTTTTTGCTGCATGTTATTCCACAACTGCTCATGGCCTTTCAGAACTGTGTCGAGTGCCGAAAACTCATCAAACGCAAAGTGATCCTGGCTTAAAACCGAAAGCCGTTCACCCGGTCCCATTCCAATATGTCCTGAAGCAGTATCGATTTCTCCGGCAATGGCTTTTAGAAATGTTGATTTTCCGGCACCATTTGCTCCAATCACACCATAGCAATTCCCTCCGGTAAATTTTAAATTTACCTCCTGGAACAACACCCTCTTACCAAATTGAATTCTTAAATCAGAAACAGCAATCATTTGAATATAACCTTTTAGGGTTTTTCGGACTTTCGAAAAAGTTTGCGAAAGTAGGTATAATTTGTCTAAAAACGTTTTTTCAAGGACTATAAATTGTAAAAAACTGTCGCCAAAAAAATCTTGCACGCCATCTGCCATAACGAGTTTTTAAGTACTTTGCAGTTCTTTTTTGCTAAAGGCCGGTTATAGAATGAATTATACTTTTAATAGGGTTTTTACATTTACATTCTTTTTTTTAGTGGCTGGGATATCAGGCTTGTATGCCCAGCAATTGGATGCCACAATAAGAGGTTTTGTTTACGAAGAAACGACTGGTGAGCCGGCAATTTTTACCAATGTTTACCTGGAAGGTACAACCTATGGCGCATCCGCAGATGAAAATGGGTATTACGTTGTTTCCAGGGTGCCACCAGGAAATTATACCATTATTGTTACTTACCTGGGCTTTGACACGGTCAGGGAATCAGTTCAACTAACTGAAGGACAAATCCTCAATAAGACTTATAACCTGAAAGAATCATCAGTAAAGCTGGAAACGGTTACCGTAAGTGCTGAACGGATTGCTGCCAGAACCGAAACAAAAACATCCGTTGTAAAAATTACACCAAAAGAGATCAGGCAAATTCCGTCAGTAGGTGGTCAACCCGACTTTGCCCAATATTTACAGGTTGTTCCCGGAATTGTTTTTACCGGCGACCAGGGAGGTCAGTTTTACGTGAGGGGAGGATCTCCCATTCAAAACAAGGTTTTACTGGACGGCATGACCATTTATAACCCTTTCCATTCGATCGGACTTTTCTCCGTATTTGAAACTGACCTCATCCGAACGGCAGATGTTTATACAGGAGGATTCAATGCCGAATTTGGATCGCGTTTATCATCCATCATGAATATTACCTATAAAGATGGAAATAAAAAACGGTTTTCAGGATCAGTTGGCGCCTCTACATTCGGTGCCAGGGCTGTGTTGGAAGGACCCATCGTTAAACAAAAAGCACCCGACAAAGGAAGCGCGTCGTTTATCCTTTCCTTCAAAAATTCATACCTGGAGCAGAGTTCAAAAATATTCTACGAATATGTGAACGAAGATGGCATCCCTTTTAATTTTATGGATTTCTACGGAAAAGTATCATTAAACGCAGGCAATGGCAGTAAGGTAAGTTTGTTTGGTTTTAATTATACTGATGATGTCACAAATTATAAATCCATTGCAGATTTCGGATGGAACTCTTATGGAGGAGGCCTTAACTTTGTAGTCATTCCGGGCAGGTCACCGGTGCTGATCGAAGGCTTATTTTCCTATTCTCAATATGAAAGTAATATTGCTTCTTCGGCTTTAAACGAACGGACCAGCAGCATCGGAGGTTTTATGGGTTCTCTGAATTTCACTTACTTTTTAGGTAGAAACCAGTTTACTTATGGAATTGAATTGGAAGGATATCGCACAGAATATCAATTCACCAATTTTATTGGCGCAAAGATTGACCAGACTGAAAACACCACCCAATTGGGCATTTTTGCAAAATACAAAGCGACAGTTGGTAAATTCATCATTGAACCAGGATTTCGATTTCAATGGTATGCGTCCCTATCTAACATCTCCCTCGAACCAAGGCTTGCCATTAAATACAATGTGACCGAAAATTTCAGACTAAAATTTGCCGGGGGCATGTATTCTCAAAACTTAATTGCGGCCACCTCCGACCGCGATGTCGTAAACCTGTTTTATGGGTTTCTTTCGGGTCCGGAAAACCTCCCGGCTACATTTGATGGAGATGATGTGGATAAAAAAATGCAGCTCGCCAATCACCTGATACTTGGCGCCGAGATCGATATTGGAAGGTTTAT
>JAUXBM010000107.1 GCA_030619415.1 Chlorobiota bacterium | reverse complement strand
TTATTGTGAGACACGCTTGACAAATGCGCACTAATGGGGAAAATGGAAATTTGGTTAATAGAAAAAGGGGAATTGGTGAACCGCTCCGACTGAGGACTGCTGACTGCAGACTGATTACTGCAATGTAAATTTAATTGGAACATTGTAAGAAACGCGGACCGGTTTACCATTGTTTTTTCCGGGTATCCAATTCGGCATCTTTCCAATCACCCTTATTGCCTCTTCGTCGCAGCCACCGCCAATACCTTTATTTACTTTAATATGTGTAATCATTCCATTTTTCTCTACAATAAAATTTACCCAAACTTTTCCCTGAATACCCTTTTCTTTTGCCTCCGCAGGATATGAAATATTTGCACCAAGGTACTTCATCAAATTATCCGTTCCGCCAGGGTATTCGGGCATTTCTTCAGCATAAGTCAGCGGGGGCGGAAATTCTATGGATATACTTAACAAAACCCTTACGGGCACATCGTTTATCATCCCCGGTATCCAAAAAGGCATTTCATTAATTGCCCTGATTGCTTCATCATCACATCCGTATCCAAGGCTATCAACGACAACTATTTTTGAAATGCCACCATCCCGTTCTACAACAAAATTTACATTGACTATTCCTGAAACATTTTCATTTTCAGCTTGCTCAGGATAAGCCAGGGTCTTCAAAAAATAATTGTCTAACTCAATCTGGCCACCATAAAAATAGGGCATTCGGTCAGCTTCCAGATACGTCTCAAGTATATCAGGTTCTTGTGTTACGAGTATAAATTTTACAGGAAACGTCATTTTTACCCTTACAGTTCTGTGTTTTATTTTGCCCGGTATCCAGGGAGGCATTTCATTGACCACGCGCAAAGCCTCCTCATCACAGCCACCTCCAAGGCTTCTGATGATTTCCGAATTTGAAAGGCTTCCGTCTTTTTCCACCACAAACTGAACATAAACCGTTCCATGGATGCCTTCATTTATGGCCTTCCCGGGATAAACCAGCGACAGGTTTAGATACATCTGAAGCGCCTCCATCCCTCCCCGAAATTCGGGGGCTTTTTCAACGAAAGTGTAAATTGAATCAGGATTGGCCTCCTCTGTTTCGGAGAATGTAATGCCAAAAAAATTTGATGTAGTAATTAATAATACTACCAACAAATACATCTTATGATAGTTATTTCCGAAATTCCTCATCGAAAAAAAGGTAGATATTTACAGTTTAAAAAGTATTGGCAAATTATAAGAAAATCTGATTTGATTTCCATTTTGTATTCCGGGTTTCCAATTGGGCATAAGACTTATAACCCGTAAAGCCTCTTCATCGCAGCCATATCCGATTCCCCGAAGTACTTGTACATCGATGATTGAACCATCGGTTTCAATTATGAAATTGACAAAAATTCTTCCCTGAATGTTATTTCTTTTGGCCTTAGGCGGATAGTTCAGATTATCTTTTATAAATTTCATCAACGCCTCTTCTCCGCCGGGAAATTCAGCATCAGAATTTTGTAAAGTAAGATAATTATAATGCACCGGTAAACTAATCATTATCCTGACCGGTTCATTATCAATTTCAGCCGGTATCCAATTTGGCATATTCTTTATAATACGTATGGCCTCTTCTTCATACACCGCACCTGTACTATCAAAGCTAATGGCTTTCGAAATCCTGCCATCTTTTTCTATCGTGATGTATACTGTGAAAGATAGGTTTTCATGTAAACTGTCTGACATTTTAACCCTGGATAACTGCTCTGACATATATTTATCGAGAGAATCAGCTCCGCCATGGAACATTGGCATTTTATCAGCTGTCATATGGATTTTTGACTGACCATAAACCTGGTTCGATAAAAACAAAACAAAACATGAAATGATTATATAAGAAATCAACTTTTTCATATGTATTGTGTTAATATTACAGGGAGGCAATTTATCTATTTTTTTTAAGGTAGAAGATGTTTTTTGATCATACTTCAAGCAAAAAAAGAGGATGTTTAGCAACACTCCCTTTCAAAAATTAACCGGACAAAAATAAATCATTATGATGTTTTCTTAATCATCTCTTCTTCCGTAAGCCCTGAAACCACCTGGATTTTAATACCATCGGATAGTCCTGTTTCGATAATCCTTTTTTCAAATTCCTGCGGCGATACTTCCACTTCAACATAAGTGGTGTCGTCGTCAAATTTTAAAACACTTTCGGAAATAGCCAGCACGCTGTCAACCCGGTCGAGTACGATATCGGCATTGGCACTGTACCCGGCCCTGATGAACTGATCGTCGCGCAAATTTACATCAGCCCTGATTTCAAATTGAACCGCACCGTTTATTTCAGCCCCCTTGGGTGAAATGTGTTCCAGTGTAGCGCTGAAAGAAACATCTTCGAGGGCCCCGATCGTTAAAATCAATGGCATTCCTTCACTGATCTTGCCAACTTCTGACTCATCAATGTTTCCTTTAAAAATCATTTCTCCCATATTTGCAACTGATGCAATTGTGGTTCCTGCATTGAAATTATTGGATTCTATAACCTGGTCTCCAACCTCAACAGGTATATCTAAAATCATCCCGTCAATAGTAGATTTTACGAGTGTATTGGTTGCAGCACCCAATTTTTTTATTTGACCTTCCTGTATCAGTTCCAGTGTTTCTTCAGCCGTTTCCAGCTCTTCTTTTGAGTTTTCATAAGCCAGTTCATACGATTCGAAATCTGCTTTCGCGATCACCCCTTTTTCGAACAACCCAAGTTGCCTGTTGTAATTTCTTTTTGCGTCCTGCAAATTCAATTTAGCTATATCAACACGCGATTTCGCATTGTTGAGGTTGATCATATTCGGGATGATCCTGATCTTTGCAATCAAATCACCTTTTTTGATCATGTTACCTTCTTCCACGTAAAGTTCGTCGATTATACCGGAAACCACCGGCTTGATCTCAATTTCTTTTCGCGGAACAACCGATCCGGTTGCGGTGGTTTTTTTGATGATGTCAGAAACGAAAGGCTGGGTTGTTTCAAAAACAACTTCTTTGGTTTGTGATTTTTGATATAAAAAATAGATCGTCCCACCGAAGACTGCTACGATGACGATTATAAGGGTTATTCTCAGAAACGTTTTCATTTTTAATGGTTTTAGTCCCGAAACTTCGGGATTGTTAATTTTTTAATTATTTCATTTTTATTCATCGCGCAAAGCGTCAATTGGTTTCATTTGAGTGGCACGATGTGCGGGTATCAGCCCCGCCAAACCACCTGCAAAAACAAGGATAATGAGTGCGGAGATCGCCTTGTTAAAATCAACTTGGGGGTTGTTAAACATATCGGTGCTGGCACCTGATGAAATGAGTATGTTGTTGATCAGTTCAATTACGCCAATTCCTATCGCAAGGCCAATATAACCGGCCATTGTTGTAAGAAACACTGATTCGAGTATGATTTGTGTTTTGATAAGCAATGGTGTTGCCCCGATGGCGCGTTGTATGCCTATTTCTTTTGTTCTTTCTTTTACAACGATGAGCATGATATTACTAACGCCAATAACGCCGGCAAGCAAAGTACCAATACCAACGATCCAAATCAATCCATCGATCCCGGAAAAAAGAGTTGTCATTTTCCTAAACTCTTCTTCGAGGTTAAATGAGCCGACTGCCCGGTCATCATCGGGTGATATAGCGTGCCTGGTTTTCATTATTTCTGTAGCTTGTTCAAGTATCAGGCTTGCGGATATTCCTTCTTTTGCTGTAATTGAATACCAGCCCACCCTGTTGCCCATATTGTATGTTTGCTGCATGGTGGTGAATGGCATTACGATCTGGCTGTTTTCCTGCTCAGCCTGTCGGTCATTTTTCTTTGAAGAAGCAACGCCAACCACTTTAAAGTAAACCCCCTGAATTCTTATTGATTCGCCAATGGGGTCTTCTCCTGCTTCAAACATCTCCTCGTAAACCCTGGTTCCAATGACGACATTTTTCCGCTTTTGTTTGATATCCAATTTATTGATAAACCTGCCCTGTTCGATGTGGCTCGGATCGATCAGGTGATACTCGGGATAATCACCCTGAATGGTAAACGCGGCTGTTCTTTCACCTCTGACAACATTGTTGTTTTCACCCCGTGTAAACACCTGAAGCCTTGGTGCTATATATTGAATTTCGGGAATGTTGTCTTTAAGTGCCTGGGTATCATCGTTATTGAAATTATATCGGCGACCACGCGGAAATCCCTTATAAGGTATGGTGGTTCGCTGGGTCCACATAAACATGCTGTTTGTGGCGAAATCGCCCATGCCCTGGGTAGCTCCGTTACGCAATCCTTTGCCTGAGCCGAGCATAATGATCAGCATGAAAATGCCCCAAAAAACACCAAAGGCAGTAAAGAAAGTACGCAGCTTATTTTGCTTAAGTGCGTAAAATATTTCCTGCCATTTATCTGCATCCAAAAAGTTCATTTCAGCTCGAATTATACTAATTGATATTATTCATCTTTTAATGCGACTACCGGTCTTACAGATGCTGCTTTCCTGGCCGGAACATACCCGGCGATAGCTCCTGCAAAAACCAACAATACGGTGGCGCTAATCGCAATGTTCAGGTTTATCTCCGGGTTGGCAAAGTAGTCGTGAGCTGGAATTAAACTGCCCACCAATTCCAATAACCCAACGCCTGCTACCAGCCCAATATAACCGGCAAAAGCCGTAATCAAGATAGATTCCTGCAAAACAAGGCTGATGATAGACCAGGGAGTTGCCCCCATTGATTTGCGAATTCCTATTTCTTTTGTTCGTTCTTTTACAACAATCATCATGATATTGCTTACACCAACAATACCGGCAATTATGGTCCCAACACCAATGATCCAGATGAACAATCTAATTCCGGCAAACAGGTCCATAAATTGCTGAAAGTTTTCAATGCTGTTGAAAATGAACAGCGCCCTGTTGTCCTGCGGATCAAATTTGTGTGTTGCAGAAAGTTCCTGTTTCAATTCTTCAACAACTTGCAGGCTTTCTGCTTTTGAAGTGCTTTCAAGGTTCAGGCAAACTGTCCTGATGTTTCTGCCCATATTGAAAACCCGTTGTGCTGTAGAAATTGGAATATAAACACGCTGTAGATCCCTGTCCTGTCCGGGATCGTCAAACACACCAACCACCTTAAATGGGACACCCCCGATTTTAATGTATTTATCAATGGCATCTTCCTGTTTAAATAATGCTTCGTAAACCAGGCGGCCGACAGCGACAACTTTACGGTTATCTTCTACGTCAATTTTGTTCAGGAACCTTCCATTGGTCATTGTCAGCGACTCAACATATTTGTAATCAGGCAAAATGGCGAATATATCGAAGGTGCCATATTCATTTTTGTAAACAAGTGTTCCGTTTTCAAGAAAAACATAAGTCCTGGTAGAACTTATTTCAACATGATCGAGCCGGTGAAGCTTATCGCGGTCATCGTTGGTAAACTGAATCCTTCGACCCGGTTTCATGCCTTTATATGGCAGCGAGGTTACGCCCGAGTTAACAGAAATGTAATTTACTGCATCCCCCATAAACTCCCTTTTTACCCCGTTTTCGAGACCATAGCCAGAGCCAAGTAGCACAACAAGCATAAATATACCCCAGGCAACACTGAAACCAGTAAGCGCTGTTCGCAATTTATTGCTGCGGATGGTGCTGAATATTTCCTGCCATTTATCAAGGTCGAACATGAGTGTTATGTTTATTTTTTTAGTTCAGTTTATGAATTTTATACTTTGTTATTTCTTATAAAATGTCTTGAGTCTCGAGTTTGGAGTCAGAGAGATGTGTATTTTATTTTCCAAATTTCTATTTTCCATTTTCAATTAACTAATGACCATTGGCAATTTCCCGTTACGCCATCATTTGTTCGGCAAGCCATCTTTTTCGTTCACCGTTTGAAATAATGTGGTCGATCAGGCCGTCTTTCAAGTGAATAATTCTATCGGTTTTGGCTGCAATATCCCTTTCGTGAGTAACAATAAGAATGGTAATTCCCATTTGGTTGATTTCATTAAACAGATCCATTACCTCCATTGATGTTGAAGAATCGAGTGCGCCGGTAGGCTCATCGGCCAATATAATTTTGGGCTGGGATATCAGCGCCCTTGCAATAGCCAAACGTTGTTTTTGTCCGCCTGATAATTCATTGGGATAGTGTGTAGCCCATTCTTTCAGACCCATCCTGTCGAGGTATTCCATGGCCTTTGCATTGCGTTTTTTGCGACTGACTTTTTGATAATACAATGGCAATGCAACGTTTTCCATTGCATTTTTAAAAGAGATGAGGTTGAAGCTCTGGAAAACAAACCCGATAAATTTGTT
>JAUXBM010000047.1 GCA_030619415.1 Chlorobiota bacterium | reverse complement strand
TGAATTACGCGGGCGTAATTGTATTTTATTTAAAGAACGCTAATTATCAATATTTTCTGACAACATTTTATCTAATTCCGACAATTTCTGCTCCATCTCTTCATCCTTAAAGGACTTATCCTCTTCTATCCGTATCGCGTTGGCTACATTTTGCAGCGCTACCATGGCAAACAAATCCTGATGGTCTTTATATTCAAACGTCTGTGAATAATTCTTTATTGTTTCATTCAATTGTTCAGCTGCCTTCCTTACTAACTCTTCCTCATCTTTCTTTACACTCAGATTGTATGGCCGGCCTGCTATTATGACCTTTATATTTTGATTCGTTTGCACCTAACCGCTACAAATTATTTTTAGTCGCTCAACACTTCAATGCACCTGTCTATTTCCTTTATCAAATCGTCTATCTTTGTCTTACTCTCCTCAACACCGTATTCTGCTTCAAGCGTTTTTGCAAGCGAGATTTTTAATAATTCGTTTCGCTTTTTTTCTAATTCAATTGTTAATACCTCAAGTTCATCTTTTAAGGTATTTATATGCTGATGTAATTCACTGTTCTCATTTTTAAGGAACCTGTTTTGCTCAAATAATTTCCTAACTTTATGCTCAATACCGGAAATTAAGATCTGCTCACGACCCATAAGTTTAAAACAGCTTTACGAAACAAAAATACGCTTTTTATGCTTCAAGAACAAATCCAAAGTAATAATAATGATATTCACTCAACCACAACAATTTAACTAATGAATGAGGATTTTTTAATCTATCTCTGGACTTATCAATTGATCGACCTAAACCTGAAAACAACGGACGGGGAAAGTGTAATCGTTCAAAAACCGGGACTAAGAAATACAAACAGCGGGCCTGATTTTTTCAATGGGAAAGTAAAGATTGGCGATACTACCTGGGCCGGAAATATTGAAATCCACATCTATTCGTCCGATTGGAACAAACATCAGCACCAGCATGATCCGGCTTATGATAACATCATCCTTCATGTTGTTTATCAAGACGACAAGCCCGTCATCAGAAAGAACAATGACAAAATACCCACTATCGAGCTAAAGGGAAAATTCGATGATTCAATCCTTTTAGTGTACAAGCGGTTTCTTGATTCGGAGAAATGGATTCCGTGTGAAGATTTGTTCCAACAGGTATCTATCTTCGATAAACTGGCATGGCTCGACAAGTTAATGGCAGAAAGGCTGGAACAAAAAGCGGCCTCCATATTGGCAGAATTAGAACACAACAAATTAGATTTTCAAGAGGTCTTTTACAGGAAGCTGGCCAGAAATTTTGGATTCCACACAAATGCAGATGCCTGTGAACGCCTGGCGGTTTCGCTCTCATTTAAAATCTTATCGAAACATAAAAGCAGTCTTTTTCAAATGGAGGCCCTCTTGTACGGAGAAGCTGGGTTTTTAGAAAATCACCTGAAAGACGAATACCCGGTCAAACTTGGCAAAGAATATGAATTCCTGAAAAGAAAATACAGCCTAAAGCCAATCGACAGAAAACTATGGAAATTCATGCGTTTGCGGCCAACAAATTTCCCGACCATCCGTATCTCGCAATTTGCCCAGCTACTGTTTAAATCATCAGCACTGATCAGCCAAATTCTTGAAACCGGAAAATTGAGCAGCGTAATCCACTTACTAAAAGTTGAGGCTTCTGAATATTGGATCAATCATTATCGATTTGATGTACAAAGTTTGTCGAGGAAAAAAACGCTAGGCACAGCATCTATTAACCTACTTATGATCAATACGATCATCCCTTTTCTGTTTGTTTATGGCAATATTAAAAACGATCCATCGCTACAGAGCAAGGCACTTGCATGGCTTGAAAAATTACCGCCGGAACAAAACAATATCACAAGAAGATTTTCTAAACTGGATTTGAAACCTGGAAATGCAATGCAATCACAGGCTCTTTTGCTGCTTAAAACACAGTATTGCGATCAGAAACGTTGCCTTCAATGCCGGATCGGACATAAGTTACTAAGTAAAGGTTAGTCAGCAATTTTTCCAGAAAATATTAAAAGCATTCCTTTAAATTTTGAATAACCTCTCAAGAACAAAAGTCTCGAATTTATCTTCAGACCAGATAGAATTCGACTAAAGAAAACTGTTGTGAGCCTCACCAATTAACGGTGGGGCTTTTTTGTTTCAAACATCCATCCACAAGTTTTTCTAACTTTGTTGCGGGTTTCAATCCTAATAAATCAAGACCTATGGACAAAGCAAGTACGCGGAATATCATCCTCGCAGGATTTTACCTGCTTGCTATTGTTTTCACAGGGATTGCAGGCTTTATGCTTATTGACGACTTTTCGTTCGTCAATGCTTTATACATGACTGTAATCACAGTTTCAACCGTTGGATTTCGTGAAGCCCAGCCCTTATCAGATGGAGGAAAAATCTTTACAGCGCTACTGATCCTGGGCAGTTTGGGGGTTTTAACCTATTTTATTACTTCGATAACACAAAGTTTGTTTCAGCGGCAAATGAGCTTTTTTTATGCAGGGTACAGTAGAAAAAACAGGAGGACAAAAATGGAAAATCATGTTGTAGTTGTTGGTTACGGGCGTAACGGCGACCAGGTACTGAGGGAATTGATGATCCACGGATCGAACTTCGTGGTTGTTGATCAAAACCACGATATCGTTATTAACAATATGGGGCGGCCTATTCGTTTTGTTGAGGGTGACGCCACTGATGACGAGGTGTTGATAAGGGCTGATATTAAAACTGCCAGGTCACTCATCACCACTTTGCCAAACGATGCCGACAATCTTTTTGTTGTTTTAACAGCCCGTGCCCTAAACCCAGCCTTGAAAATTATCAGCAGGGCCTCAAGCGACAGCTCCGAAAAGAAACTCAGGATGGCGGGTGTTGACAGTGTGGTAATGCCCGAACGTGTGGGAGGAGCCCACATGGCTACCCTGGTCTCCAAACCCGATGTAGTGGAATTCCTTGAACACCTGACGCTTCATGATACTACCAACGCCCAGTTAACCGAGATTATGTGTACTGAACTACCTGTCGATTTTTTAAATAAACCCATTAAGGAGATCGGTGTCAGGCGGAAGACCGGTGCAAATATCATTGGTTTTAAAACGGCAGGTGGTGAATTGATAATAAACCCTACGCCCGATACCAGGCTGGTTCCCGATTCCAAACTATTTGTATTGGGAACAGAGGAACAAATTGCCGGCATGAAAGAAATGCTGGACGGGAATCAATAATACCAATTAATCACCAAAATGATGCATATAAATTGGTATTATTCCGTACTTAGCTTGGTAACCGTTTTCTTTTCGTACACGTAAACATATTTAGCATCTTCCCGTTCGAGCCAAGTTACCGCACCTTTTTTTTGGCATATCTTTTGATAACTTTTGCATCAATAAAAATGCGTGTCAATGCGGCTTATATTTTATAACTATTTTTGGCGCAGCTTATTGAAACAGTAAATCTTTTAAACCTGAATTATATGAAGAACGTATTAACAGTTGCAGTTATCCTGGCACTGGGATCCCTCATCTACTTTAGCAGTGGATGTAAAAAAGAAGATACAAAAGTAGAATATGTAATGCTGGTCGATAGCGTCCATCATGCCGACACCATCAACGTAGGTGATATTTTTGAAATTTTCTTTTATGCCAAAATTGGCCCCAATGAATGTTACGCATTCAAACGTTATGTGCCGGCTTTTGGACCATCGAATATGCAGTTCACACTTTACGGAGAAGAAACTCAGAAAGATGGCTGCGGAGGCGGAGAACAATATTTGGACGGTGGAGGCATAGGCCTTACTGACATGACTGCAGGAGATTGGACAATTACAGTATTACAACCAACAGGTGTTGATCCGCTTGAAAGTACTGTTTTCGTTAATGAATAATGATTGCTTTTCAATATCTTCTCTAATTCTTCCCAACTTGAAAAGTTGATTCCGAAGACTTTGCAATTTATCATTTCCCCGGCACTCATCTATCCTGCGTGACGCTTTCTAAATTAGTATCTTTGCACCTCAAAACAGGCAAACGTGGAAATTTTAGACAAATTAGAAAGCATTAAAAACAGGTGGATCGAAATTGGCAATCAAATGAGCGATCCGGGTGTTATGGAGGACATGAAACGTTATGTTCAACTAAACAAAGACTACAAGGACCTGGAACCCATCGTTGCTGCCTATAATGAATACAGGAATATCCTTGACAGCATTGACAATACCAAAGAAATCCTCAATACGGAAAAAGATCCGGAATTCAGGGCTATGGCCAAAGAAGAGCTTGATGAATTGGCACCCAAAAGAGAATCATGGGAAGAGAAAATCAGGATGTTGCTGATACCAAAAGACCCCCAGGATACAAAAAATTCGGTTGTTGAAATCAGGGCAGGAACCGGTGGTGACGAAGCCGGTATTTTTGCCGGTGATTTATTCAGGATGTACCAGAAATTTTGTGAAACACAAAAATGGAAAGTTGATGTTATCAGCGTAAATGAAGGAACCGCCGGTGGCTTTAAGGAAATTGTATTTGAAGTAAATGGCGAAGGGGTTTACGGCATCATGAAGTTTGAATCGGGCGTACACCGGGTTCAGCGTGTTCCTAAAACAGAGACACAAGGGCGGGTTCATACCTCGGCTGCTTCCGTAGTTGTTTTACCCGAGGCCGATGAGTTTGAGATTGAATTAAACGACAAAGATATTCGTAAAGATACCTTCTGTTCTTCAGGACCGGGCGGACAGTCAGTGAATACTACCTATTCGGCCATCCGGCTGACACACATCCCCTCGGGCATTGTGGTGAGTTGCCAGGATGAAAAATCGCAATTGAAAAATCTCGCAAAGGCTATGAAAGTACTTCGTGCCAGGTTGTTTGAGTTGGAGCATAACAAATACCTCGCAGAGATGGCTACCAAGCGCAAAACGATGGTGTCTTCAGGTGACCGCTCAGCAAAAATCAGAACATACAACTGGCCACAAGGCAGGGTTACCGATCACCGTATCAACCTTACGATGTACAACCTGCAGCAAGTGATAGATGGCGATTTGCTCGAAATGATCGAAAAACTGCAGATGGCCGAAAATGCAGAAAGGCTGAAAGATAATTTTGTTGAATAATTATCCTACGGACTTCCTTCGGTCGTTGGTCATTAGTGAATAGTTAGATAAAATAACACAACAATTATTGTCATCCTGAGCGTAGCGAAGGATCTTTATTAACCTAAATTGATATTAATGAACAGATCAGAATTATTTTCAATCATCCAAAAAAAGAAATCATTTCTATGTGTTGGGTTAGACACAGACATCAACAAAATCCCAAAACACCTGCTTGATGGTGAAGACCCCGTTTTTGAATTTAACAAAGGCATTGTTGATGCCACACACGAACTGTCTGCTGCTTACAAACCCAACCTGGCTTTTTACGAGTCGCTGGGAGTAAGTGGCTGGAAGAGCCTTGAAAAGACGGTCGAATATATCCGCTCCAAAACCGATGAAATTTTCCTGATAGCCGATGCAAAACGTGGCGATATAGGCAACACATCGGCAATGTACGCCAAAACTTTTTTTGAAACCTTTGACTTTGATGCAGTAACCCTTGCTCCATATATGGGGTTGGATACTGTTTCGCCTTTTTTGGAATACAAAAACAAATGGTCGGTCATCCTTGCCCTGACTTCCAATAGAAGCGCAGCCGATTTCCAGTACCTGGAGGATAAAAACACGGGTGACAAATTGTTTGAGTCGGTGTTAAAAACTTCAAAAACCTGGGGAACAACCGACCAACTCATGTATGTGGTGGGTGCAACCAAAGCTGAAGCACTGGAGAACATCAGAAAGATTGTCCCTGATCATTTCCTTTTGGTCCCGGGCGTGGGGGCACAAGGAGGCTCACTTAAGGAAGTAGCAAAATACGGATTGAACAACCATTGCGGCCTACTCGTGAACTCTTCAAGAGGAATTATTTATGCATCATCAGGAGAAGATTTTAAGGAGCAAGCAAAGGTGAAAGCGGAGGAGATGCAGCAGGAAATGGAGCAGTTGATAAAGGGCAAGGGGCTTATTTGATTTGGTCTGAATTTAATCTCCGACATTTTTAATTACCATTTCAAGTATGCGCTTTTTGCAGGTATCAAAATCATCAAATATATTTGTCAACCGTTTTATTTCTTCATGATAAATGCTTCTTTTTTCCTCTAGTTTTTTCTCAAATTCCCCTCGCTCAAATACTTTGTCGTATGTTGCCAGTTTTTTGTCCACCAACTCAAAATCAATGTTCACCTTATTTAATATTAATTCGTTCAAATCATACACATCTCGTGCCTTATATCTTGTTAATATGGCCCTGATTTTTTCGGCAAGCACCTCTTCTTCGTCAAGTGCCAGAAGGAAATAGTTTGGTAGGTCGTGGTATATTGGCCTTATTATTTTCTTTATTGCACTGTTGTAAATATCCCCATTTCTGAAGTCGAATGATAGTTTGCACATCGACTGGCTTGAGCCGCTATATAGAATACCTTTAAACCGAATGCTAAAACTTGTTCCAAACCTGGTTTCATAATAATCCATGATTTTTTCCTCAAAAATATTTTCAATGAATAGAATTATTTTTTCTACTTCAATATCAATATAGTTAAAATCTAAATCCTCCGAAAACCTTTTAATCCCATAGCACTTTTGCAAACAAGTTCCTCCCTTGAAATACATTGTGTTAAATTCGCCATAGAGTTTAGCCAAAATTAAATGCTGATAATAATCCAGTTCCAATTGCCCGAGATTATAATTCAATTTCGATTTATAGGCTTGTAATTCATTCCTTTCCATTAGCGGAGATTTTCATTTACAATCAGTTTCCATTTCGTGTTTTTGCTTCCGGTTTTGCTTAGGTTTTTATTCAAAACTTCATACTTCTTGTTTATTCTTATTTCTTTTACGTGGAGGTTATTTATTTCCAAAAGATAAGCCACTCTTTTGCTCAATACCGATGAGTCTATTTTATTAAGATAAGTACTTATTAATTCCAGATTTATTTTCCCCTTATTCTTTTTAATGAAATCGTCAACTTCGGTTAAATAAACTATTGAAGAGAAATAGGTGCAATCGATTATTGTTTTCTCGATATTTGAAATAAATACTTCGGTATTTTGTATTTGTACTTTTTCGTAGCCAAAGAACAGGCCTCTTTTCACTTTATGGAAATGTATGGCTGTATTTTCGATATTTTGCTTCTTCAATAAATTTTTTGTTATTAAGTCTAAATTATTGAAGCGTTGTGTTGTGCTACCATAATATTCAAGGGCTGAGTGCAGGCTGATATACGTATCAGGAAATAATTTTTGTAATTTAAATTTATTCTCAATTTGCCGAAGTGTATAATATTTTGTTTTCAGGCGAAATATTTTGCTTTGTTTCGTTAGTCTCGAAAGTGTGGTTTTTACTACTTCCTTTTTTTGCCCGGTTATTTTAATAACATCATTAAGGGTAAATATCTCCAGCCCAAAATCTTCTAAATTTCTTTGTAAAGTTAAGAGGTCCATCCTTGCTTATTTTTTTTTATGAAACAAAGATAATAAACTTTTGTTTACCTAAAGTAAATAAATATGTTTACTTTAATTGAATATAAGTAGCAAACAGAAGCGATAACACACAACTTTCCTATTCTGCTTTTCTATTCATCATCCTGCATATCCAATAATTGCAAAAGTTTCCGATGTTATAATGCTCGTGGCTGCCTTAGAGATTGTAATGGATATTGATTTTTTGGGCGAATTGCTCGAAGTGGATGTTAGATACTTCCTGCCTGCATGTGATTAATAGAATAATAATCAGAAACAATAGAAAATAATTCTGGATTTTCATTCTGTGTTAATTAATCTTTAAGACACCTGACAGACATCGCTTCTTTTTTAAAACCCGAAATACTATGTACTTTAGATCCATTAGTCATTAAACGAGCCCATGCATAATCTTTAGTATTATCTGAAGATGTCCAAAAAAATGCATCCTCAGTTAAATATTCAAATTTCGTAGGTTTATAATTAATTCTTCCTGCGGGGAGAGCATTAAATTTATAATCATCTGTTCCTAGTCGCTTGTTTCCCCATTTTGTATTTGATTTTAAATAACGGGAAGCATTAATTCCTTCAACACCACTTTTACTTTTTCTCTGCTTATTTAGTACTTTATAGTCAGATTTAAGGGCATCATCAATAGCAAGAATCAGGTCACTCCATTCCTCTTTCGATGGAATATGCCAACCCTCCGGGCAAATTCCTCGGCCGCCTGTACTCATTGAGTTTAGCATTGCTTCATCCCAGGTGTATAAGCCACCATAATCATTGCACATTGCTTCATTATTACCGTAGCAATACTTTTCAATATTATTATCTCTTATGGGGCGACTTTTGTGATGAATTCTCCTTCCAATATTGATGTTTTCAGCCATCCAAACCTGCTCACGAATTCTCACCCATTTGTATTCCTGCCCATCACGTTCATCAACAAAAATTCCAGAGTTTCCTGGATAATCATTTGGTTTACTTTGTGTAAATTTTGGTTCGGCAACTATTTTAAATTTAATTTCTCCTGTTAAATTATCAGTATCTTTCAAAACATCCCAAACAATCCCTTTCCCGTTTCCCGATATTTGATTATCGCCAATTGCGCCGGTAACATATATTAACGGTTCTCCCCAGCTTTGACCATTATCGGTGCTGCAAAAAACCTGCATGGCGTATGTTTCGTTACCTTTCAGATCATAATAAATATGGATTTGTTTGCCTACTTGTTCGAAATGGATATTGCTTATTTCCTGGGCAGAACCAGCGAATGATAGAAATAAAAGGCAAAAAAGGAAATAATACTGAATTAGTTTCATGATGCTCATTGTCTTATTTTCCACTTTTCCCAGCTTTCTGAAACAGAATAACTCACAATAACATCAGGATCCTGAGACTTGCCATTTATCCGTAATGATTCGATACCCACTTTTTCCTGAAGGTAATTCACAAGTTCTTTATAATTCACATCTCCTTTCGTTTGTTGCAATTTTTCCAAAAGGAAATAGGTAAACATCCCGTGTTGTTCTTCCCGATAGGGTAAAGCGGATTGTTTACCCGAAGTAGCCGTAATGACAACCATATTTCCGGTAATTGATTCATTTCTTGGTTTGATGGCGACACCCCGTGTAGCAAGCAAGCCCTGGTCACGTCCGCCACCAGAAAAGCAGGCATCCAAAAAGACGGTTATTCTTCCGGCCCCTGATTCCCCAAATTTTTTGTAAACATCCGAAAGTTTAATAGCGGCACTCAAATTGGTAGCATCCACATCTACCGGGATGAGATAAGGGACTTTGGAGTTTTCATCCGGGAATCCGTGACCGGCATA
>JAUXBM010000022.1 GCA_030619415.1 Chlorobiota bacterium | reverse complement strand
TATAAATAATAACCAGAACCATGTTAACAAAATACCGAATAACCGACCGTTGGGCAAAATCGTTTGATTTACTTTTGTTTTAACGGAAAACAGTGTTTCTAATTGCAAATATAATTCCAAAAAATTGATCAATCCCTCATGGAACAACGCTTCTATATCGCAATACTTCTATTTGTTTTCTTAGGATTGACAACTTATGACGCGTATTCCCAAAAAGGAAGCAAGATAACCACGGTTGTAATCGACGCAGGTCATGGAGGTAAGGATCCCGGAGCCGTTGGCAAAAACGCGAAAGAAAAAGACATCGCTTTAGCCATTGCCAAACAAACCGGCAGCTATATTAAAAAATATCTTCCCGATGTAAATGTAATTTATACACGGAACAGCGACAAGTTTATTCCATTGCACAAAAGGGCTGAAATTGCGAATAAGAACAATGCTGATTTTTTTATTTCCATCCATTGCAATGCCAATTCAAATAGGAAGGCTTATGGATCCGAGACTTATACGATGGGTTTGCATAAGAGCAATGCCAATCTGAATGTGGCCATGCTTGAAAATGCCGCCATCATGTTTGAGGATGATGCCGAAGAGCAGTACCAGGGATTTGATGCGAATTCAACAGAGTCGTATATCCGCTTTTCCCTTTTTCAGGATACTTACCAGGATCAGAGCATTTTGCTGGCCACCTATATCCAGGACCAGTTTAAGAGCAGGGTGGGCCGAAAAGACAGGGGCGTTCACCAGGCAGGTTTCCTGGTATTGTGGCGGACTGCCATGCCGGGCGTGCTTGTTGAATTGGGATTCATCAGTAACCTGACTGAAGAAAAATTCCTGATGTCGGAGAAAGGCCAGGCTTATATGGCCTCCGCAATTTACCGGGCTTTTAAAAAATATAAACTGGACTTTGAAAAAGAGAACCGGGTGGAGGAAAAAGAGGAAACAATTGTTTATTCCGGGCTGAGCTACAGGATTCAATTTTTTACCAGTCCGCAACTCTTCGAATTATCAAACCCCAAATTTACCGGGCTTTCTGATTTGTTTGTTTATGCTCATAATGGGCTTTATAAATATACGGCGGGCCGTTTTAATACCTTTGGTGAAGCATCAGCTTATCTTTTTAAGGTGCGCGAAAAAGACTTCAAAGATGCTTTTGTTGTGGCCTTCCAGGCTGAAGAAAGGATAAGTATTGAGGAAGCCAGGAAGCTTGAAAAGAACAATTGATCACATATGCTATTGAATTTGTTGTGAAAGACGTTCTCCTTTTATTACCTTTGTTAATAACATTTATGAGCTAACATCGTTTTCTAATAAACCTTAACATTCTGCCGTGAAACGATATAAATCTATTCTGATTGGTGTAACATTTATCCTTTCGCTTGCCTTATTTATTTGGGGATATAATTTCCTGAAAGGAAAAAACATACTTCAAAAACAGTTCTTTTATTATGCCAAATACGAGAGCATCGAAGGACTGGAAGTATCCAACGCGGTATTAATCAATGGCTTGAGGGTTGGTCAGGTAAACCAGGTGTATTTCGATCCTGATTTGTCGGGTGATATTATTGTATTGATGATGCTGAGCCAGGATTTTCCTGTCCCAAAAAATTCAGTTGCGCGGATATTCAGCGCCGATTTGATGGGCTCAAAATCAATTGATTTAAAATTGGGTTCTGCGATAGAACTCGCCCGCCCTGGTGATACGTTGGCAAGTGCTACCGAAGGCTCCATCAAAGATGAAGTAAATGCACAGGTGCAGCCGATCAAAATTAAAGCAGAAAACCTTTTATCGTCTATCGATTCGCTTGTAGTGGCTATTCAAACCATATTTAATGAGAGTGCCCGCGAAAACCTGGTGGAGAGTTTCAATGATATCCGTTTAACTTTTAGTAACCTGGAGCGCACTACCTCAAACATCGATACACTTGTAGAATCGGAAGCAAACAGGATTGCATCAATATTGTCGAACATTGATTCTGTCTCATTGACCCTGAGAGATAACAGGGAGAGTATTTCGAACATTATCGGCAATCTTGAAACTTTCAGTGATTCGTTGGTGAAGACAGATATCGTCGCTACTTTCGATAAAGCCAATAAATCGCTCAGTGAACTGGATGAAATTCTTACCAAAATTAATGAGGGAGAGGGTACGCTGGGTATGTTGTTACACAACGACACCCTTTATATGGAAGTAAATAAATCAGCCGAGGAGCTGAACAAATTGCTTGAAGACATCCGGTTGAACCCAAAACGCTACGTCAAGTTTTCGCTTTTCTAGCCTGAGAAATATCAATCCTCCTGACCGGTAATAAATATGTCGTCTTTGGTTAAGGGCCTTAATCGTTCTTTCCAGGTAAATCCCTTTAATTTTCGCATCTCGCCGGGGAGGTCTGCTTCGGGGTACATCGTCTCTTTGGGTTGCGACATATAATTGATCGTTTTGATGTCGTTATCAACCAACCGAATGAGCATGGAACTCGACTCGGAAAGGTTAACACCAATCAAAAATCCATCATCCTCACGAATATAATAAACAGTTTGTGCATTGCCTTCGACGCTAATTTTGGACAGTTCGTTGTTTCGAAAATAACCGACCATGTCCTTTCCCCTGATCTGGTTATAACTCTCGGTACTGTCGCGCGAAACAATAAATGCCGTGTTGTACATAATCAGCGAATCGAGTTCGTTATTTGAAAGCACAACACTAATTGAGTCAGCCGAAAGCTGGTTTTTACCTGACCACAAAATCGGCTCATCATAAAGGCGAATGGTAGAATCATTCATGGTATAGGCGAGGGAGTCGCATTTTCCCTGCAAAGTTTCACGAAAGATCCTGACATTGTAATAGGCAAGCATTCTTTTAGCGTTTCGCGTTTTGTCGAAAAACATCCACATCGTGTCCGAATGGATATACATCGAATCTTTTTCATCGTATGTAATTGCCAGGGTACTGTCGGTGATAAAAGACTGTCCTACGTTGTCCCACATTTCGGCATATTTGCCCCTGATCAAAACCTGGTGGGTAGTATCGAGAATTTCGACATGACCGAATGCACGCCCGTAGGATTTTAGATTGTCGTAATAAATGCTATCAGCAGTGATTGTTTGATCTGCGCTGCTGATTACCGGCCGCCTGGTTAGTTTCGAAAAATCGGATTTGGTGTCATACCATCCATCTTCCATATAAATTGTACTTTCTGTGCCCCGCATAATGGTCGGGCCCTTAAAGAAAGCTGTTTCAGTGATTGTATTGTAAATCAGCGTGTCGGAATAAGTTTCCGATTCAGGATTGGTCAAAACTACATCTTTCCTGAAATAGAGAATTTTGGTTTCGGTATTGTAATAGCCTCGTTCGCTCACCAATGTGTTCTCCTGGTTTACAATTGTCCCCCCCACATCATAAAAGGCAATTTTTGTATTTCGGTTGTAAACAAGATGTTCAGTCGTAAGTACTGTGTTATTGTCGATTAATTTAACATTGCCAAACAATTCGGCAATGCGGGTATCGCCTTCATAAAGCATGCGATCACCATAAACATCCACCGAATCGTTCACATCAATATGCACATTTCCGAAAGCTTCAAAACTATTTTCTTTATCGTTCAGGTAAGCACTGTCACAGTAAAACCGTGTATTCTCCTGTCGGATGATGACATTCCCGATTAATTGCTCTTTGGCAATTAACTCGGTATAGCGTTGCACATCCGTACGCTCAACAAAAATTTTCGATTTTTTTTGGGCAAATGAACCACTGGCGATAAGCAGCAAAAAAAAGATGACGATGAAGGTTCTGAACATAGTCGGTTGCCCTGATTTGGCATCATTTGAATGAACGTGTAAATGTAAATATTATTGGCACAAAATATTCTATAAATCATTGCAAATTGCTTTGTGATAAAATCGAATTGCTTTTAAATGCAAGCCGAAAACGAAACTCCTTTTTACTACTTTAGCGTTTTTTCTAACAGATCACAAATATGAAGTTTGATCCCAAACACAACCATGCCGAAAGCCAATGGAAGGCAGGTTATATTCCCCGAAAAAAAGCCACTCAGAAAGACTACAACCGCATCGGGTTTATGTCGGGATTAGAGGTTCATCAGCAGCTGCTTACCAAAGAAAAGCTGTTTTGTCATTGTCCGGCAGGTATATTTAACGGACATGATGATTATGATGCCGAACTGATCAGGCATATGCGCCCCACCCTCAGCGAACTTGGCGAATATGATGGGACTGCGCTCATGGAGTTTAAAACCCGAAAGGAGATCTATTACCGCCTCAAAAACCAATCGGCATGCACCTACGAAGTGGATGATACACCACCATTCCCTATGAACCGTGAAGCGCTTGGAATTGCCATCGAAATTTCGCTGCTTTCGAAACTGAACGTAGTCGGTGAGGTACATATCACCCGCAAGCAATACCTCGATGGAAGTATCCCAACAGGGTTTCAGCGGACTGCAATTATTGGCGTAGAAGGTGAGCTCGAATTGCCACACAAAAAAATACGACTGATTCAGTTAAGCATTGAAGAAGACTCCTGCCGGGAGATTTCTGATGTTGGCCACAAAAGGGTGTATAAGACTGATCGATTGGGTATGCCCCTGATCGAAACCGTTACTTATCCTGATTGTGTGAACCCCGTAGAAGTAAAGGAAACCTGCGATTATATTCGATTTCTGAACCGAAGCACCGGTAAAGTGAGAACAGGAATGGGTGCAGGCAGGCAGGATGTAAATGTAAGCTGCAGAGGCGGCTCCCGTGTTGAAATCAAAGGGGTTGCCCACACGAAATGGATTCCTGAATTGACGCACAATGAGGCTTTCCGTCAATGGTCGCTGCTGTTGATGCGTGATATGTTGAAACAACGGATCAAATCTTCTTCTAAATGGAAGGTCAGTCATGTTGAATTGGATAAAAGTATGTTGAAAGGTGTAGAATTACCCGGCCATGCTGAAAAGTTAATTGCAGTGAATTTGCCAAATTTTGAGGGTGCATTATCCTGGTTTACCCAACCCGGTAAAATGTTTGCCAACGAATTGTCGGAAAGGCTAAAAGTAATTGCCTGTATCGAAAGACCAAATATGTTGCATTCGGAGGAGTTTGAACCAACAATTGCTGAAAGTCAATGGAATGAAATCAGGGAGCTGTTAAATGCCGGAGAAAATGATGCGCAAATTATTATCACCGGTCCGGCAGATGATATCACGACTGCACTCGAAGCAGTTGAAGAACGCTGCCGGATGGCACTGGAAGGCATTCCAAACGAAACCCGAAAATCGTTTGAAGATGGAACCACTATTTTTGAGCGTGTGCTCCCTGGTGCCGACCGCATGTATCCTGATACCGATTCAGCACCAATCCCGCTTGAGGATGAATATATTCAAAGCCTGGGTAAAAACATGCCGGAGGATATTATTGAACGGTACCGGAAGCTAAAAGAATGGAATGTACCTGAAGATACCTACACCTATATTTTCTCGAAAGATCATTTTCCGTTAATTGAAAAAATAATCAACGAGTTGGAGGTTGATCCCGTTTTTGTGGGCACTTTTTTTGGCCATGCCTTAAAACATGCTAAAGGACAATACACCGGTGCCGACGAATTATATGGCAGCAAGATTTATAAGCTATTTGCCTATTTAAAAAAAGAGAAACTCGACTATCGACTGGCCAAATCTATTTTACCTGAACTGGTTGAACATCCAAAAATGGATTTCGAATCCATTCTTATTGAAATGAAATTTAAGCGGACGAAAACCAAATTCATTCTTGAAAAGCTTCCGTTATTGATTGAGAAGTTCAACAAGGAAAAAAAGGTCGGCTCTGACTCAAACCGTGTCAATTGGGTTATGGGCCAGGTTAAGAAGCTGGCTATTGGTAACATGGATTTGAAGGAATTGAGTGAGAAAATTTAATTGAAGAAATGAAAAACGAAAATTCCCCTCCCCGGAGGGCTTTGAGGTAGGGAAAAACAGAGAAAAACATAAAAAATGACAGAAGATATTTTTCAGGGTTATAAAGGCGATGCACTCGAAGTGCTGAAAAAATATAAAGTGCGGGTTTGGGGAACTACCAAAGTTGATACTACCAGGGGCACTTTCGAAGGTACCGTTTTGCCAAGGGCTGAAAATGATGATGACAAGCACATTGTGGTAAAGATCATCACCGGCTACAACATTGGCATCGATGTTCGTAACATCACAAAAATGAAGGAAACAGGCTATAAAAAAGCCAATTATAAAATTCCTGAAAAAGAATTTCCCATGACACCCGGTCTGCCAAAAGTGAAACTTTTTGGGACCGGGGGAACCATAGCCTCCCGCCTTGATTACCGGACCGGTGCTGTAATCCCGGCATTTTCACCTGGTGAATTGTATGGTGCCGTTCCTGAACTTGCCGATATCTGCAACCTGGAAACGGAAAAAGTATTTGCTGTGTTCAGTGAAAACATGGGACCCAAACAATATGTTTCACTGGCCAAAGCGATTGGTAAGGAAATTGAAAATGGCGTGGAGGGAATTGTTGTGGGACATGGTACCGATACACTCCATCATACCGGTGCCGCACTGACATTTATGTGCCAGAACCTGCCTGTGCCGGTTGTCCTAGTGGGATCGCAAAGATCTTCTGACCGTCCAAGCTCAGATGCGGCCCTCAACCTGATGCATGCCATGCGGGCTGCGGGTCATTCAGATATTGCTGAAGTAATGGTGTGCATGTTTGGCCCAACCTCCGATGAATATGGATTACTGCATAAAGGAACCCGCGTACGCAAAATGCATTCTTCATACCGTTCTACTTTCAGGACGATCGGCGACACGCCACTGGCACGTGTCAACCGGAATGAAATCAGGTTAATAAAAGGGGATTACAACAAGCGGCGCAGCGATAAAAACGTGAAAATATTACCCTATTTCAGCAATGATGTAACCATGCTGTATTATTACCCCGGCATGAAACCGGATGTGCTTGACGCCCTTGTTGACGCAGGTTACAAAGGAGTTATTTTCGTGGGTACCGGTCTTGGCCATGTGAACAAGGAACTTTATCCTGCCATTGAACGCGCACACGAAAAAGGGGTGCATATGTATATGACACTGCAAACCATCTGGGGATATGTGCACATGTTTGTATATGATACCGGCCGGGATATGATGGCCAAAGGAATTATCCCGGCAGGAAATATGCTGCCTGAGGTAGCCTGGGTAAAACTCAGCTGGATTTTAGGCCAGACCGATGATCCTAAAAAAGTGAAAGAAATGATGCTAACGCCTGTTAATGATGAGATAACACTTCGCGAACCCTACAATGGTTACCTGGTTTACCAGGGTGGGGTGCCTGACGTAGATGATTTTGTGAGAAGGGTTTATAAATAAGCTTCTTTGCGGTTTGTACTTTTTGGGATCAATAAACACACGCAGAAACAATGCTTTACAATCAAGCCATAAAGCAACTCAATTTCCTCCTCTTACAAACAACCGTTGGGTGTTTTGAGGAAAAGTATTTGTTGGCGATGTAGAAGTAGTTGCTTATTTTATAATCAAATCATCAGGATTTTGCCTTGCATCCCAAATGGTGTGAATGATAATCCGCTCTTTTTTAGTTTCGTAAAAAAGAATAAAATCTTCAATGATCAATCCTCTGACATTTTCGATTTCGGTTTTGATTCCTAGTTTCGGATATTTCTGTAACAGGCGTAGTTCTTTGTTAATTCTGCGGTTAAGTTTTATTGAATAACGCTTACTCTTATTTCGGTTGATGTAGAATTCGAGAATCTGATAGCGCTTGATCTTTGCCCGGTGTGACCAGATTATTTTTCGTTTAGCCATTCTGTGATCTCTTTTTCCAGGAAGTCATTTTCTACAAACAATCCTTGTTCAATTTCTTTTTTGGAAGTTATTATTTCATGGGTAATTTCCGGTGAAAGACTTAGTATATTTGAATCTGATTTTGAATCGAGAATTGTTTTTAGAGCTTTGAGAAATTGCACATCGTTGATCTCCGAAATCCTCTGAACAAGTAAGTTTTTTAATTCCAGCGTAGTCATTTCTATTTTTTTTACGAATTTACAAAATCTATTACTTTGAAAAAATCCTCAAATTGCAAATCCATATATTAATCCGATTTAAAACCATACAACATCACTATCTCCTCCTCCCACAAATCACTGTTGGGCGTTTCAAGAATGATTGGCATATCATCAAAACGGGGGTCATTCATGATTCGGCGAAATACTTCAACGCCAAGCAGGCCTAAACCAATATTGTCATGACGGTCGACGCGGGAGGCCAGTTCTTTTTTAGAATCGTTGAGGTGGAGGCCTTTCAGGTACTGAAATCCAACAATGTTTTCAAATTCTTCAAAAGTGTTTTTGTATCCTTCTTCTGATTTAATGTCGTATCCCGCGGTGAAAGTATGACAGGTATCGAGGCAAACACCCACCCGGCTTTTATCCTCAACCATCTCAATAATGGCTGCCAGGTGCTCAAACTTATAGCCGATTGCACTGCCCTGGCCGGCCGTATTTTCGATGACGGCTGTCACACCTTTGGTTTTGTCTAAAGTAATGTTGATGGATTCAGCTATTCTTTCAATACACTCCTCCTCGGAAATTTGTTTCAAATGTGCACCGGGATGAAAATTGAGCAGCTTAATGCCCAATTGTTCGCATCGTTGCATTTCGTCGAGGAAAGCATTGCGTGATTTGGCAAGGTTTTCGGGAACCGGGTTACCGAGGTTGATCAGGTAACTGTCGTGGGGCAGGATATATTTTGGATCGTAACCAAGTTTTTCACAATTGCTTTTGAAACCATCAATATTTTCTGTTGACAAGGGTTTGGCAAACCATTGCTTCTGATTTTTTGTGAACAAGGCAAACGCTTTCGCCCCTATTTTACTGGCATTGATGGGTGCGTTCTCAACCCCTCCAGATGCACTAACATGCGCTCCTATAAATTTCATTTTTTGTTTTTTCAAAACTAATTAATTTGTTATTTCAACCCGGATTATGTAATAGAACTTCGTAATGAGAGTTACAAGTACAATAAAATATAAGGTTTTGAAACGAAAGCTTAGCACCGCTATGGTGAGGCTTCAAAATCTAACGGAGTGTTATATTTTGCAGTAATTGTAGCTCATAATAGATTTTCTGTAGCATATTCCGGGTTCAAAGGGTATTTCATTTGGGAAAGAATTCTCTGATAAAAGACATTGTGGATTACAAATCCAACACACTAAAGAGTCAGGATTGCAAATCCGGACTAGCCCAGTTTTTGCCTGATCAGGGAAACAAATCCCTCAATATCTTCAATAGTTGTGTCCCACGAGCACATTAACCGCACCTCTTTAACATTGTCTGCAAAGGCATTGCTGACCAATGAGGGTTTTTCGTTCCAGACGTGAAAAAAATATTCATTTTGAAGCGTTGGGATAATTTCCGGAGGCATGGTGCAAAATACCCCATTGGCCCTGACTTCCTGGGTAATCCTGAATTGAGGAAATTGTGACAGGGACACAGCCAGCTTTTTTGCCATAAGGTTGGCATGTAGTGCATTCTTTTTCCAAAGATCCCCGCTCAGGTAACGGTTGAATTGAGCAGAGATGTAGCGCATCTTGGAATGCAATTGCATGCCTTGTTTTCGGAGGTATTCGAAATCAACGCCTTTGTCTTTGCCAAAGAAAATGACCACCTCGCCAAACATCAACCCATTTTTAGTTCCGCCAAATGACAACACATCCACGCCGGCGTCAACAGTAATGGTTCGGAAATCAGTATTCAAAGCAACCACAGCATTAGAAATTCTCGCACCATCCATGTGCAGGTACATGCCATTTTCGTGGGAAAAATCTGCTAGTGCTCTTATTTCGTCCACACTATAAATAGTACCCAGCTCCGTTACCTGCGAAATAGAAATTACTTTGGGTTGGGCATGGTGTTGAAATCCAAAACTATTGAGGAAGGGCTTTACGTGACCAGGCCTTATTTTCCCATCCTCAGTCTCCACCTTTAGAATTTTAGAACCCATAAACTTTTCAGGAGCAGCGCATTCGTCTTCATTTAGGTGTGCAGTTCCAACTGTAACCACAGCATGGTACGATTTCATCAAATGGGCAATTCCAAGCACATTGGCAGCTGTGCCATTGTAAACAAAAAACACGGCGATATCTTCTCCAAAATGCTGCTTGAATTTATTAAGGGCAGCCTCAGTAATTGGATCACTCAATTCTCCGTATGCCTCATTGTGTGCTGGATTCACTTCCTCCAATGCCTGCATGATTTCGGGACAAACCCCTGACCAGTTGTCGCTTGCAAAGCCTTTTTTAAGTTTCATGGCTTGGTTTTTTGAGTATTAATTAAATATTAAGACCGGCTATAAAATTAAGGCAAAATATGGAGTGGTGGAGTATTGGAGTATTGGAATGTATTGTTCAAATTTCTTTATTGTCTACTCCATCGCTCCAGCACTCCATTACTCCGTGAAACATCGAATTTATTATGCTGTTTTTAAATCAGATAAATTTTCTTTTTTGCCTAACTCACGTGTCGATAACAGCCCGCAGGCTGCATCAATATCCTGCCCACGTGATGCACGGATTGTGGTGGTGAGCCCTTTTGCTTTTAATGTTTCCTGGAAATCGAGTAAACGTTTTTCATCAGTACCCTCCAATGGCGTGTTGGGTATTTCGTGAAAACGAATGAGGTTAATGCGGCAGCGAATGCCATTTAATATACGCGCCAGCTCATTCACATGTTTTGGTGTATCATTCATGTCCTTGAAAACGATGTACTCAAATGAAATTCTTCGCTGCCGGCCAAAATCATGGCCCTTTATTTCTTCCATGATTTGTTTGATGGAATATTTTTGGCTGACAGGCATCAGCGAACGGCGTTCTGCTTCAAAAGGTGTGTGCAAACTAACGGCCAGGTGGCAATTTGAATTTTCAATGAAATGGCGCATTGCCGGAACGATCCCAATCGTAGAAACCGTGATGCGTTTCGGACTCCAGCCGTAACCCCAGTCGGATGTGAGTACCTCGAGACTTTGCATTACAGCTTCCAGGTTGTCGAATGGTTCACCCATTCCCATATAAACCAGGTTGGTGAGCTGATCGTGTTCCGCGATGCTACGAACCTGATTGAGTATCTGGTTTGCTGTTAGTTGTCCCTGAAGCCCTTGTTTTCCTGTCATGCAGAACAGGCAGCGCATTTTGCAACCAACCTGCGAAGAAACGCACAAGGTTTTCCTTTTCTCTTCTGGAATAAAAGCAGATTCAATATAGCCACCTTCTACTTTAAACAAGTATTTTTTGGTTCCGTCTGAGGAGGTTTGAACATCGATAGGGGGTTGCAGGCCAAACTCGTAATGTTCGTTCAAAAGAACCCTCGCCTTTTTTGAAAGGTTTGTCAT
>JAUXBM010000151.1 GCA_030619415.1 Chlorobiota bacterium | reverse complement strand
GTCAGCACATCCAGGCCTGCCTGAAAAGCATCCCCATGTCCATGAACAATCAGGTCGAAATCAGGTGCCAGCGGGGCTGTATCAAATCCTGACACAAAAATGGCTTTTGGTACATCTTTCGGATCGGCTATCGTTGAATAGGGTCGTTGCCTGATACCAGGCCACACACCACCTTTTAATAATTTACCAACAATGGCCTCTCTATCAATTTTTGCGGGGTCGGCTTTGCTAAAATCAACAGATTTTTGCTGATCGTCAGATTCAATAATTACCTCAAGCATTTTCCGTTTGGCACCCCTGACAATAGCGGCAACTTTTCCGCTTACCGGTGAGGTAAACAGGATGTTGTCTCTGTATTTATCAAAAAACAATGGCGTGCCGGCTTTCACTTCATCGCCTTCCTTAATCAATAATTTAGGAAAGCAGCCGACAAAATCGGGAGGTTTGATTGCAAATCTTTTAGCATTTAAGTCAACAATGGTTTTTTCGGCCTCTCCAAACAGCTTGATATTAAGGCCTTTCTTGATCTTATAAACAGTTGACATATGTATATAGATTCATGTTTTAAATATGAATGCGAATTTAGACAATTATGATGTATTTCAGCATTTATTATCTTCTTTTTATGAATTTTGAAAGTATCTAAATAACTATTCCATTTTGGATAAATAGTTTATTTCATTACGGAGTGTTTAAATTCTGTTGGTTTTGGTAAGCAGAAAAAATGTACTTTCACTTTTAATATTGTTATCCCTGACTGAGCCGAATTGTTATGAAAAAAGCCACCCTGTTTCTGCTATTGCTGACCTTCTATTTATCTCTTTCTGCCCAGCACATTAAATATGAAGACTTTATTTATGATGCGAATATTCAAACCGTCTTGCTTCACGGATCGAAAGGTCAGCTCGAAAGCCCGTATCTGCGACTTGGATCGACCGAAAAACTCAAGCTCTCATTTGATGACATGAGCAATGAATCATACTTGTTTAGATTTACGCTGATACATTGTGACCACAATTGGAGGCCTTCCGACCTGGAACAGTTTGAATACATTGACGGCTTTACCGAAGGGGACATTACCAATTACGCTTTCTCGTTTAACGCGATTCCTGGTTACGTGCATTATGAGGCCATCTTCCCCAGGCCGGATATGCGCATCACCCTCTCGGGAAATTATGTACTAATCGTTTACCTCAATGATCTTTCGGAGGAAAATATAATATTGACCCGTCGGTTTTTTGTGATTGAACCCCTGGCGCGGATAGATGTGGCTATCCCCTATTATCCCAAAAATCTTGAATATACACGTTTGAAACAGCAGATCGATTTAACAATTTACGCTACCGACTTTTTTAATTCTGAGCCGCAAAAAAGGATCAATGTAAATATTCAGCAAAACGGCAGGTGGGATAATATGAAAACAGGTTTAAAACCGACGACAATAACAGGCCAGATGCTCAATTACGATTATCCCTACGGTATTGTTTTCGACGGAGGCAATCAATTCAGGGAGTTTAATATGGAAAGCTATTGGTATCGATCGATGTATATTAGTCAAATATTAAGTATCCCCGAAGGTTACCGGGTTGTATTGCACACCGGATATTCAAAAGCAAAAAAACCTTACGAAACACTTGCCGATATCAACGGCAAAAGAGTCATTAAAGCCCGTAAAGGGCAGGTGACAGCTACTGAAGGTGAATATGCGTGGGTGGAATTCTGGCTTAAAGTTCCCGAGTTTACGAATGCAGATGTTTATATTTTGGGCCAGTTAAATGATTGGCAGTTGGATAACAAAAGCAGGATGCAATATGACAAACATGCGCATATGTATTTTGGACAGCTTTATCTTAAACAAGGTTACTATAATTATTTGTATGCTGTTGTACCAGATGGCGAAAAAGAGGGCGATGTAACGTTGATCGAGGGCGACCACTGGGAAACTGCCAACAATTATACCGTATATGTTTACTACCGCGAAAGGGTACCTGATTATGATCGTTTGGTAGGGTATTTGACCATTAATTCGAGGGAGGCAAGAAGGTAAAAATAAGGGTGTAAATTACCTAATCCCTTCCAAGGGGATGCCCAGCCTGAACGCCGTTCCGATAGGAATCTTGAAGAGCGCAACGTAGCAAAAACTATTTTTTCACCAACATCTCATCAATGGCTTTACAAGCCCTGAAACCGTCAGCAATAGCGCTAATGGCATCGGCAGTACGGTTTACGGCATCACCTCCGGCAAATACTTTTGGATCAGTAGTTTGTTGTTTTTCATTCACCACAAAGCGGCCACGTTCCTCTTTGATTTTATCGCTGTATTCTTCCAGGAAAGCATAATCACCCTGCTGTCCGATAGCACCCATCAACGCAGTAATTTCGAGTACTTTATTGCTGCCTTCAATTGCTACAGGTTTCGGCCTGCCACCTCTTTCATCAGGAACCATCTCTGCCATCAGGTATTCGATTCCTGTAACTTTTCCTTTCTTGTCAGAAATAACTTTTATAGGAATGGCCTGCGGAACGATATTGATTCCTTCATCTTCGGCACCTTCAATTTCTTCCCAGTCGGCTGGCATATCTTCCACACGACGACGGTAAAGAATGGTTACATCAGCTCCCATACGGGCACTTACTCTGGCTGCATCAATGGCTACATTTCCGCCGCCAATCACGGCAACTTTATCGCCGATTTCTACTTTTTCACCGGCATTGATTTCGTGCAGGTAATTCACAGCCTGCATGGAACCTTTGGCATCTTCGCCATCAATACCGAGTGTCCAGGCTTTTGGGAATCCAACGCCCATGAATACGGCATCGCTTTCTTTGTAGATTTTATCGAAAGAAATATCTTTACCAACCCTGGTGTTGTATTTGATTTTTACACCAATTTTCTCGATGTATTCAACCTGTTTGTCAAGACTTTCCAGTGGGAACCTGTATTTCGGAATACCATACATGGTCATACCACCGGCCTTCGCATTGGCTTCGTAAATGGTCACATCAAAACCACGCAATGCCAGGTAATAAGCGGCAGTTAAACCGGAAGGCCCGGCACCAACGATTCCCACTTTGTATCCGTTTGCTTCTTTAATTTCAGGATTAACTATTTCATAAGTAATGTCAGCAGTTGCAGCAGTTTCAGTCGCATAACGTTTCAGCCAACGAATGGCAACACTATCTCCACGTGTGGCGATGGCACAAACATCTTCGCAACGGCGCGTACAAACTTTTCCGCACATTTCCGGCAATGGATTGTTATCGTAAATAATGCGAATAGCATCCTTGTCATTTCCGCTTGCAATGGCGTTGATGTATTCGGGAATGTGCATGTGGTCAGGACAAACTTCGGTACAAAGTCCACAACTGATACAACGCGATGCTTCTTCACGGGCCATCTCTTCGCTGTAACCGAGTACTGCTTCAGCAAATGATTTAACCCTTTCCATGCCATCCAACTCAGGCATTGGAATCCGGCCAAAGTCATTCAGCGAATTTTCTTTATCACTTGTGAAGGATAGATTATTCTTGCCTTCGGGATTGTCCACGCCGGGTATCCAGAGGAAAGAATCCGGGTCAGTACTTATGTATTGGTAATCTTTGGTCAGGCTGAGGCTACCGGTTGGGCAGACATCCACACAAAGGGCACACCAACAACAGCGGCCATGGTCAATGCGCGGGCGCAGACCCGAATCACCATTCTTCCCTTCAATGCCGTCCAGATTAATCATGTCGATGGCTGCATTCTGGCAAATGATTGAACAATTTCCACAACCGATGCATTCATCCAGTTCGTTGTAATGGAATCCCCGGTATCGGTCGGCCGCTTCCAAAGTCTTTTTTGGAAAGTCTATTGTATGTGGCTTTTTACCAAACTGCTTGAGTGCAGTCAGTGGTTTTAGTGTACCTTTTAAATCGAAAAAACTCATTTTCTTGCTGTTATGTGTTATGCGTTAGGTGTTAGGTGTTATATGTTAGGCGTTTTAAATTCAATTCAACTCTTAACCCTTAACGTCTAACTCTTAACTCTTTCCCCTTAACTCCTAACTCTTATCCTCATTATCTTTTCCTTTTTTTGCTTGTTGCAAATATTTTATATAACCATTTAGAATACCTTTCGATCTGTCTAATAATTCTCTTCCTTTTTGGTATTCATCTTTGGTAATGTATTTTTCGTCTGATGCTGTAATAAACTGATCCATTAATTCATAAAGCGAGCCCCTGCTAATCCTGCAAAATTGAATGTTTTCCTGGTAGTGAAATCTCCCATATCCTTCGGCAATATTTTCAGTTATTGATCTGGATGCTCTTCGCATATTATCAGTTAGGGCATATTTTTCCTCCGGAGGAAATTTTTTGATTATCTCAGAAACATATTTCCTGCTTTCCCTGCATACTTTCCAACATTCAAGGTCCTCAAAGCTGTTAATACTATTTCCTTTCATTATCGAATTCCTTAACTCCTAACCCTTAACCCTTAACTCTTAACCTTTTAACTCCTAACTATTAACCCTTAACTTTTTTACCTCTCAATCTCCGGGGGACAAGTTCCCAGACTGTTCATAATGGCTGAAATATCAGCGAGGTTTTCCCCAACCAATACGTCTTCTAATAATGTAATTCCGTGAACGTAAGCTGCACCTCTAAGGTGTACCCTGCGGGGATATAGTCCTCCATCACTGGCAATATACATTCCGATTTCACCACGAACAGATTCCGTACGTACATAAGCATCGCCTGCTGGAATTTTCCATTTTTGCGGATTGGGAATTTTGTTGTAGAACGAACCTCCCGGCATGTCAGCAATTACCTGACGAATAATACGAATGGATTGTCTTGCTTCCTGACGTCTTACCAATGCCCTCGCCCAGATGTCGCCACCTTCGGCAGTCGGGACTTCAAAATCAAGCTTATCATAAACTTCGTAAGGATCATCAATACGGATGTCACTTTTTATTCCGCATCCACGAAGAACAGCGCCAACAACACCGTATTCGATGGCTTTTCCCTTGTCAACAATACCTACACCTTGTGTTCTTTTCTTAAAGATAGCGTTATCAAACATCAGGTCATCGTAATCGTCAAGACGTTTTTCGAGGTAATCCAAAGTTTTCAAAACCTTCTGTTCGAAACCTTTGGGTAAATCCCTTCTAACGCCACCCGGCCAGATGTACATATGGTATACACGGCCACCTGTCAGTTCTTCAAACAGGTC
>JAUXBM010000025.1 GCA_030619415.1 Chlorobiota bacterium | reverse complement strand
TACCTGGACTGAATTTTATCGGGAAGAGCGACTGGAAGCCCAGGTAAAATTAGCTAGAAACAATGGGAAAGCAGGTCGGGACCTTGTGTTGGCTTTCGATCGATTCTACAATAAACTGGATGAACTCCTCCCCAAAGAAGCACCGTCGCTTATTCATGGTGATTTGTGGGGAGGGAACTTCATGGTAAATGAACAGGGTAAAGCAGTAATCATTGATCCGGCAGTTTATTATGGCCATCGGGAGATGGATATCGGCATGTCGCGCTTGTTTGGCGGTTTCAGTGATGATTTTTACACTGCCTACAATCGTCAGTATCCACTCGAAAAAGGATGGCAACAGCGCATGGACTATTGCAATCTTTATCCATTAATGGTTCATGTAAACCTGTTTGGTGGTGGCTACCTGGGATCGGTAAAATCTATCCTGAAGAAATTCTGATCAGTATTTCAAGACGGGATTATCAGGCAAATTACTTATCAAATCTATTGCAACCGTATGCAATCAATCGCAGCCTGTTTATTAATTCTTAGTGCTTTTTAATAAAGAAATGTGCTACTTTTGGAACAAATTAAACCGCATGAAAAAGATACTCCTGTTCGTCGTCGTTTTGTTTAGCCTGCAAGCCGTTCAGGCTCAAAGTTACGAGCGCAGTTACGACCATCATGATATATCGATCAGCTATAGCCTGTTTCATCCTGATCAGTTTCAAGAAGTAAATACGCCAATGCTGGATGATATGTTTCAGGAAAGCGGACTAAGGTACACACGCGATAATTACAGCAGCTATGGTGGCCTGTTTTTGACCTACCGCCACATTTTCAAAAATGAGTTGTTTATGTGGGGAATCACAGCGGGTTATAGCAGCTCCAAAAGCGAGATTTACAATGTTGGACAATTCGTAGGCGATCTCGATCGTACTTTTATTACTGCCGCCATCGAGTGGGAATACCGCTATGTGAACCAAGGACTTGTTCAGGTTTATTCAGGGGTTGGCCTTGGCTTCACTTATGGCACCGAAGAACTTACATCTTTTAACCCGGGCTTTGAATCATCTACCGGAAATATCAGCACAATTGCTTATCAGTTGAATGGAGTTGGCATAAGGGTGGGGAAAAAATTTGCCGGGTACCTTGAGCTTGGTTATGGCTACAAAGGCCTGATCAATTTTGGCTTTTCTATCCAGGTGTTTTAGTAAGGCCGCTTATCTATACCTTTTCAATAATTTTTCCACTTAGGATTTTGTAATAATCGTTCTGTTCTCCCCTTTTAGGGGAGATGTCCGCAGGACAGAGGGGTTATTTTTATTCCTACATTCGTAGTTTGTCCTTCGTTTCTATCATTCTATTTTATGCCTTCATCTGATCATATCAAATCATATCATCATCGCGTAAGTCAAGAAGTTCAAATTGGTGATCTTGTTATTGGTGGTCGAAATCCAATCCGAATCCAATCGATGACCAATACCAATACGTTGGATACTGAGGCTACGGTTGATCAAATGATCAGGTTGGTAAAAGCTGGATGCGACATCATCAGGATTACAGCTCCGGGTGTTAAAGAGGCCGAAAATTTTGCCAATATTAAGTCTGCGCTCACTAAAATAGGAATTACAATTCCTATTGTTGCCGACATTCATTTCAATCCTAAGGCTGCTGAAATTGCCGCAAAATATGTTGAAAAAGTAAGAATCAACCCCGGCAATTATGTTGACTGGAAAAGTGGGAAAATTGATTGGGATGAGGCAAAGGTCAAACTGGCCAGGGAACGGATTGCTGATAAATTATTGCCATTATTGAAAATTTGTCAATCCAATGGAACAGCGATCAGAATAGGTACGAACCATGGCTCGTTGTCGGAAAGAATTTTATCGACGTATGGAAATACCCCTTTGGGGATGGTTGAATCGGCAATGGAATTTGTGCAAATCTGCCGGAATTTTAATTTTCACAACCTGATCCTATCTATGAAGGCAAGCAATGTCCAAATCATGGTCGAGGCAAACCGGCTTCTTGTTGAGCGAATGATTGAAGCTGACTCATATTATCCATTGCACCTTGGGGTAACGGAGGCCGGGGCCGGGGAGGAGGCCAGGATAAAATCGGCAGCTGGAATTGGCAGCCTGCTGGCAAGTGGCATCGGTGATACAATCAGGGTTTCGCTGACCGAAGACCCGGTAAACGAAATTCCTGTCGCAAAAAAACTGGTTGATTTATATGGTAGAAATGAAACTGCATTTAAAAAAACATTTTCAGGTTTACAATTATTAAAGCCTCAAACGGATAAATCTTTGCAGGAAATTACCGGTCAGAGAAACCCGGTTATTGTGTCAGGATATACTAAAATTTCTGATTGTTACCTGGCGAAAAATTTACTGAAACCCGCTCAGGGTAATAATAAACCCTTCGAATTCGAAACCATAGACATCAATAAATCTAAAATTGACCAACCGGTCATTTTTAAAAAGGTTTATCAAAACCTACCTTTTAATGATTTGTTAATTATTGCTTCAGTGGATTTCGCACTCATCTTTTCTAAACAAAAAAAAGGTGGAATATGGATTGAGAATGATGAAAATTATAATAAGATAGCAGGCCTTTCTTTAAAAATCCTGCAGGCGCTCGGTATTCGGTATTCAAAAGCTGAATTTATCGCATGCCCTTCTTGCGGACGAACAAAGTTCGATATTATGAGTGTTTTTGATAAAGTACGCAAAAAGACATCCCACCTGAAAGGATTAAAAATTGCCGTGATGGGCTGTGTTGTCAATGGCCCGGGCGAGATGGCAGGGGCAGATTATGGTTATGTAGGAGCCGGTCGGGGAAAGGTTACTTTATACAAAAGTGGTGAAGCGGTTTTAAAAAATATTGATGAGGATTTGGCTGTAGATGCATTAGTTGAATTGATGAAAAAAGGTGGTGACTGGCAAGATGAAACCTTGTAAAAATACACCATTTTGTCCTCCTGAACGAAATGAAGCCTGCCTCGTCGTCAGGCAGGGATCTTTACATAGCTGGATTTCTGAACGTAAGAATTCCTCACTTCGTTAGAATGATTGTTTTAAGAGGTTTTGCAAAGGGCTCACAATTTCAACCGGTATAACTCCTTTTTTGCCCAAACGCTTCCTTTTTCTTTGTAAAGAAAATAGATGTATCCATTGTTGATTTTCAACTTTTCAGAAAAAGCAAAGCACCCAAAAGGAAACAGACCGGTTTATTTTTCGATGTTCAATTTTAAAAAACAAATTAAAGAGGATATTGCTGCTTAACACAAATTTACACCAAAATGGATAGAATCTAAATTGGGAATATTCCTTTTATTTAACATTGATTTTACTTGTGGGAGACAATAAATATTTAGCTTTGTGAAATTTTTCACAACAAAACTAATTATTATGAAACTTACTCATATTGAACATATTGGAATTGCAGTAAATAGCTTGGACGAAGCCATCCCTTACTACGAAGAAATCCTGGGGTTAAAATGCTATGCCATTGAAGAGGTGAAAGACCAAAAAGTGAAAACCGCATTCTTCAAAGTAGGTGATACCAAAATCGAATTATTGGAAAGTACCGACCCAGAAGGACCCATCGGAAAATTTGTTGAAAAACGCGGACAGGGCATCCATCACCTGGCGTTTGCGGTTGATGGCATTGAAAATGCACTAAAAGAAGCCGAAGAAAAAGGCATTCGATTAATCGACAAACAACCACGCCGCGGTGCTGAAGGCCTCGATATCGGATTCCTACACCCAAAATCTACTTTCGGCGTACTTACCGAATTCTGCGAAGACAGGAAGTAGTTGAATGTTAAGTGTTAAACGTTAGGTGTTGTAAGTAGCCTAACTCTTAACCTCTTAACTCCTAACTCTTAACTTTTTTAAAATGACAATAGAAGACAACATCCAACACTTGCTCAACAAGCGCGAAGAAGCGAAATTGGGTGGTGGAGAGAAGCGAATAGAATCGCAGCACAAAAAAGGAAAACTGACTGCCCGTGAGCGCATCGACATGCTTTTGGACGATGGCAGCTTTGAAGAGTTTGATATGTTCGTTACACATCATTCTACAGAATTTGGACTTGACAAACAGAAATTCCTTACTGATGGTGTGGTTACCGGGCACGGTACCATCGATGGCCGTGTGGTTTATGTTTATGCCCAGGATTTCACCATTTTCGGCGGATCGCTTTCAGAAACTTATGCGCAAAAGATCTGCAAAGTGATGGACCAGGCGATGAAAGTCGGAGCACCGGTAATCGGTATCAACGACAGTGGTGGTGCCCGTATCCAGGAAGGGGTAAAAAGCCTTGCCGGTTATGCAGAGATTTTCCAGCGTAACATCATGGCATCCGGGGTGATACCGCAAATTTCGGCAATATTCGGACCCTGCGCCGGTGGTGCTGTTTATTCCCCCGCGCTCACCGATTTTATCCTGATGAGCAAGGAGAACAGTTATATGTTTGTGACGGGGCCTAAGGTGGCTAAAACTGTCACCGGTGAAGATATTTCCATTGACGATCTTGGAGGACCTGACGTTCATGCTAAAAAATCGGGTGTTGCTCATTTTATAGCAGAAAGTGAAGATGAAGGTTTGATGCTGATCAGGAAATTATTGGAATACATACCACAAAACAACCTTGAAGACGCACCCATTACCGAATGTGATGATCCGATCGACCGAAAAGAAGACCTCTTAAACGAGATCATTCCGATCAATACAAATCAGCCCTACGATGTTCACGACGTTATTTATTCGATTATTGACTATAGTGAATTTCTGGAAGTTCAGCGGCATTATGCTTCAAATATCATCACCGGATTCGCCAAATTTAATGGTGTTCCTGTCGGAATAGTAGCCAACCAGCCTAACTTTCTGGCCGGCGTTCTCGACATTAATGCTTCGCGAAAAGCAGCCCGTTTTGTCCGCTTTTGCGATGCTTTCAACATCCCCATCATCACCCTCGTTGACGTTCCCGGATTTCTTCCCGGAAGCGCACAGGAATATGGTGGAATCATTATTCATGGGGCAAAATTATTGTTCGCTTATGGTGAAGCCACTGTTCCAAAAATCACCGTCACACTGCGTAAATCGTACGGTGGTGCACACGATGTGATGGGCAGTAAACAACTTCGTGGTGATATCAATTATGCCTGGCCATCGGCAGAAATCGCAGTGATGGGCGCGGAAGGAGCCATCGAAATTCTGGAAGGAAAAAATATAAAGGCGATTGAAGATGAGGAAGAACGCCAAAACTATATCAAAACCAAGGAAAAAGAATACCGCGAAAAATTCGCCAATCCATACAATGCAGCCAGTTATGGTTATATTGACGATGTGATCGAGCCGCGCAATACGCGTTTCAGGATCATTCGCGCACTTCGGGCACTCGCATCCAAAAAAGACATGAATCCACCGAAGAAGCACTCCAATCTTCCGCTTTAATAAAATTTAAGCAAATAATAATGGAATTATCAGAAGTTATTTCACAAGGTGTAGCCATTGCCATTACAGGTTATATTATTGTTTTCCTTGCCTTGGTGATGCTGTATTATACCTTCAGTATTCTTGCGAAAGCATTGGCCAGGAATACCAAAAGAAAGTTGACAAAGAGTGGTAAAACAATCACCGATGAAAAAGAACTACACATTAGCGGGGAGGTAATTGCTGCCATTTCGATGGCTATTTTTCTATCGCGCGAACTCCACGATAAAGAAAGTGATGTACTCACAATAAAACGAATTTCAAAGGTTTATTCACCCTGGAATTCTAGAATTTATGGAATGCGTTTTTTCAGACGATAAAATACTACACGATGAAGAAATTCAAATTTACAATCAGGGGTAACGATTACGATGTTGAGATTAAAGACTTTGAGGATGGTATTGCCAAACTGGAGGTTAACGGAACCTTGTACAAAGTTGAAGTAGAAAAAGAATCCATTGTTCAAAAAACCCCTGTTCTTAGAAGGCCGGCAATGGTAAAATCGAAAGATGCGCACAAGATTAAAAAGACGGAGGGAAATATTTTTAAAGTAAAAGCGCCCCTTCCGGGAAATATTTTGCAAATTTTTGTCAAGCCGGGCGATGTAGTTAAAAAGGAGGATCCTTTGATGCTTTACGAGGCCATGAAAATGGAGAACAAATTGTTATCCGAGAAAGAGGGTATAGTCAAATCTATTAATGTAAGTGTTGGCGATTCCGTTTTGCAGGAGGATGTAATGATCGAACTGGAATTGAGCTAATATTATGAATTACAAGCGTAAAGCATTTACAATATTCGCCATAATCATTTTCCTGGCCCTTTTGAATTTGATGTTTTTTCAGACGGAAGGTTTTGCAGATGAACTGGGCACCATGCAGGAAATGCTGGACGATGGGGATGCCGGGGAGAGTGGGGTTTTGGATGGGTTGTTTAAGTTTTTCAGTTACACAGGCTTTCGGAATGCAACACCGGGTCACCTGGTTATGATTTTAGTAGGATTGATTTTTATTTTCCTTGCCATTCGTTTTGATTATGAACCTTTGCTGCTGATCCCCATTGGGACCGGTGTAATAATTGGTAATATTCCGTTTTTCCAGGATGGCGGAATCAATCTGCAATTGGGTATTTACCAAGAAGGAAGTGTACTGAATTACCTTTATTACGGGGTCGTAAAAGGCATTTATCCGCCTTTGATATTTCTTGGCATCGGGGCCATGACCGACTTCTCTTCACTCATTTCAAATCCCCGGCTCATGTTGCTTGGTGCGGCAGCCCAGGTTGGAATTTTCCTTACTTTTCTTGGCGCTTTATACCTGGGATTTAATATGCCCGAATCAGGAGCAATTGGTATCATTGGAGGAGCTGATGGCCCAACCGCGATTTTCCTGTCTTCAAAACTGGCCAATGGAAGTATTATTAATGGTGTTCAAACCCAAAATTTAATTGGACCTATTGCTATTGCAGCGTACTCGTATATGGCCCTTGTTCCTGTAATTCAGCCACCGATTATGCGTCTGCTGACAAATAAAAAAGAGCGTGTAATCAGGATGAAACCTCCCAGGTCAGTAAGTAAATTGGAAAAGATTCTTTTCCCTATCGTTGCGTTGATTCTCACAACCTTCATTTCTCCTGGTGCGTTACCACTTTTGGGAATGCTGTTTTTTGGTAATATCCTCAAAGAAAGTGGTGTGACCAAACGACTTGCTGATACGGCAAGGACTTCATTAATCGATATTGTTACTATTCTATTGGGATTAACAGTTGGTGCCTCTACCCAGGCTGATGTGTTCCTGACAAGTCAGTCGATTCTTATTTTTATACTGGGAGCGATTTCATTTGTCATCGCTACATCAGGAGGCGTGATATTTGCCAAAGTGATGAACCTGTTCCTGGGCAAAGAAAACAGGATAAATCCGTTGATAGGTGCTGCTGGTGTATCGGCTGTGCCTGACAGTGCAAGGGTTGTTCAAACGGAAGGCCTGCGCTACGATCCTTCTAACCACCTGCTTATGCATGCCATGGCTCCCAATGTCTCGGGCGTGATTGGCTCTGCTGTCGCCGCAGGAATTATGATGAGCTTCCTGATGTAAGTTTTATCAGTGAAATTAAATTATAACTACTCCAATAAGGAAATTTCCTATTTTTGATTAATCGTCAAAACAAAACAATATGCTCACCATTGGTATTGCCGGAGGCAGTGGTTCAGGGAAAACAACTGTTGTAAAAAAAATTGTTTCTGAATTGCCGGATAAGTCGGTAGCCGTTATTCCACAAGATGCTTATTACTATGACAATGGTCATTTATCGAGTGAAGAAAAACTAGGCATCAATTTCGATCATCCAAATTCTATTGAATGGAATTTATTGATTGACCATCTTGATCGTTTGAAGAAGGGTGAAACAATTCCAATGCCCATGTATAATTACGTAACATGCGCAAGGGCAAAAGAAACCATCCCGGTTGAACCCAAAAATGTGGTCATTCTCGAAGGCATATTAATTTTGTCGCAGCCTGAGATCAGGGACCGGTTAAACATCAAACTTTATGTAGCTACCGACAACGACGACAGGCTCATGCGAATCATTAACCGTGATATTATTGAAAGGGGCCGTTCGTATAAGGATGTACTCGAACATTATAAAAATTATGTAAAACCAATGCACCAGCAATTTATCGAACCTACCAAATTATACGCGGATGTAATTATCCCTCAAGGTGGACAAAATATTGTTGCCATCGAAATGGTTGTGTCGCGGATTAAGATCAACATCAATCTTTAATCTGGCTATTAATACCTTCGTCTTTTTCTCTTTAGTTTTTCCATTTTCGGAATATTGTTATCCGTTAATGTACAGTCAAATTAAATAGAATTTCTTTTTCTGTAACCCATTTCCAGTTAAAACGTACAAGTTCAGCGTATTGCATTTTATGGAACGAGAGTTGCCTTACGAACCGGTACATTAACTAACCAAAACACGCATGGTTTTACTAGCCGCAACATTATACCTTATTCTCACTTTCTTTCTCACTTTCGTTGGTATTGAAAGACAGAATCAGGGTTATCGGGTTTTTCTAATCAGTTTATTGCTTACGCCTTTAGTTGGCTTAGGCTATATTCTTTTTAAGAAAAGGAATTATTCCAGAGTCAGGTACTTTTATTGTGATGAATGTGATTATATATTCCCTGAAAGAAGCAAATATTGTCCAATATGTGCAGAGCTTGGGGAAAAGGTCAGGTTAAAAAGATATGTGAGTCCACATAAAATTACAGGTAAAATACAATCAGTAAGCTTCGCATAAAAAAAACCTCGCCTTAAAGCGAGGTTTTTGTTTTTTCATAGTGTGCCTATGCTTCTTTTCTTTCTTTCTTTTCCAGATAGTGACTAATTACCAGCCCAAGGCCTCCGAACAGGAAGACCATTGAAAAATAAGCTGATTCCTCATTAAGGGTTGTTAGCTCAACAAGTGTTGATCCTAATAATACACCAATCGCTACACCAATAAAAAGAAGACCTACTTTTAAAGCATATACATTAAAATAGGGTTTGGTTTCAAAGGAGGGCGCATCGATGCCTTTATCTATCAAAGCCATTCTTTCTTTCCGTCGGACGAGAAGTACAATTGTAGCGTAAACAAATCCAAAAATTATTAACACTATTAGTACTGCCGATATTTCTTCCATGATATTTGTATTTTAAGGTTTAAAATTTGTGTTCAACATTTATGACGCAGACTTATATTGTGGGTTACAAAAATTTGTAACTTTGCCACTATAAATTGTTTCAAGATGTTGATCCAGTTAACATTATCTGCAATAAAAGATTTCCTTAACATCAAGGAAAGAGACCATTTTTGCTAAGTCTTCCTTGCTATTCCTGATCTGCGAATAGCCTATTTCAATTCTTTTTTACATCAAATAAATATTCAAACGACATGAAACTACCCTTTGCAGAACCCTACAAAATTAAAATGGTCGAACCCATTCGCAGGAATACCCGCGCCGAAAGGGAAAAATGGATCAAACAAGCCAAGTATAATTTATTCAACCTGCGCAGCGACCAGGTTTTTATTGACTTATTAACCGACTCGGGAACCGGGGCCATGAGCGACAGGCAGTGGTCGGAAATGATGATCGGCGACGAAAGTTACGCCGGTGCCTCCTCTTATTTTAAAATGAAAAACGCCATTCAGGAAATTACCGGGTTTACCTATTTTTTACCCACCCACCAGGGACGGGCTGCGGAAAATGTACTGTTTTCTGCCATGATTAGTGAAGGTGATTTAATTCCGGGAAATTCACATTTCGATACAACCAAAGGACACATTGAATACAGAAAAGCAAAAGCTATAGATTGCACTATTGACGAAGCTTTCGATACTTCTGTTGACCATCCCTTTAAAGGGGATATTGACTTAATCAAATTAAAAGCGGTTCTTGAAAACAATCCGAAGGAAAAAATTCCACTGATTATCATTACAGCTACTTGTAATTCGTCGGGAGGTCAACCTGTTTCGATGCGCAACATCAAAGCAGTTTCTGAAATGGCCGGTCAATATGGTATTCCGCTTTTTATTGATGGGGCAAGGTTTGCTGAAAATGCCTATTTCATTAAAAAGAAAGAGGATGGTTATGCTGATGCAGGCATTCGGGAAATAGTACGCGAAATGTTTTCAGTGGTTGATGGCATGACGATGAGCAGTAAAAAAGATGCAATCGTCAATATGGGTGGATTTATTGCCTTGAATAGCGAGACGCTTTTCGACAAAGCAAAAACCTATAACATCCTTTTTGAAGGCTATATCTCCTACGGTGGTATGTCGGGACGTGACATGAACGCATTGGCCCAGGGGCTTTACGAAGGAACTGATTTCAATTACCTCGATTCGAGAATCAGGCAGGTTGGCTACCTGGGAATGAAATTGAGGGAAGCAGGTATTCCGGTTCAGTTTCCATTTGGTGGCCATGCCATATTTGTTGATGCCAAACGATTTCTTCCACATATTCCAAAAGAGGAATACGTCGCTCAGACCCTTGCCATTGAATTATACATTGAAAGCGGTGTCCGCGGTGTGGAGATTGGCACTTTGCTGGCTGATCGTGATCCGGTCACCCGTGAGAACAGGTACCCAATTTTAGAGCTTCTCCGCCTGACAATCCCACGCAGGGTGTATACCAAGAATCATATGGATTATGTCGCTGCCGGTTTAATTAATGTTTTCGACCGGCACCTGGAAATAAAAAAAGGATTCAAAATTGTAAAGGAAGCACCAATCCTGCGGCACTTTACGATAGAATTGGAAAGGCTGTAATTTATGCTGACAGGGTTCAAAGCCAATTTTGGCAGGGTTTTAAAACAACGCAATGAACAAAGCAAAAAGATACGAACGCTTCTATAATCAAATCAAAGACCTGATCGATAAAAGCAGCAACAACCAATTGTCGAATATGGCTACGATATTGGCAGTATTGCATCATAAAATGGATTATTTCTTCTGGACCGGGTTTTACTTTTTGCAGGAAGGCCGATTACAAGTTGCCGCTTACCAGGGACCATTGGCTTGCATTGATCTTGAAAAAGGGAAAGGGGTGTGCTGGGAAAGTATCAGCAGGAAGGAGGCGGTTATCGTGGGAAACGTAGAAGAATTTCCCGGTCATATCGCCTGCGATTCACGTTCAAAATCGGAAATTGTGATACCTGTTAAAAATGAAAGTGGTGAAATTTTGGGTGTGTTGGATGTAGATTCAACTGCATTGAATTCATTTGACGAAATTGATGCTGAATGGTTAGGGAAAATTGTACGCCTGGTTTACCATTA
>JAUXBM010000164.1 GCA_030619415.1 Chlorobiota bacterium | reverse complement strand
TTGTGGCAAGAGTAATCCAGTTGATTTGTTAAAAGTTAGCCGGTTTCGGGATGAAGAACAACTGTCAAATTTTGGCACTTTTAATAGTATTGGTAATCAATAAGATACGGCTAATAATTGAACGATCTAAATGAGTGAATTATTGTGCAAATTATGTGCAAATAAAAAACGGCCACACTCTAAAATGAATGTAACCGTTTGATTCTCAAGTCGGGGTAGCAGGATTCGAACCTGCGACCTCCTGCTCCCAAAGCAGGCGCGCTAACCGGACTACGCTATACCCCGTAAATGATCTATTTAAGAACGCAAAGTTCGCTTCAGCGAACAGAAGCGGAGAGAGGGGGATTCGAACCCCCGGTACCCTTTAGAGGTACGGCAGTTTAGCAAACTACTGGTATAAGCCACTCACCCATCTCTCCATGTGTTTTGTGTTGGCAGGCATTCTCAAGGACTGTAGACCCTCCCGTACCCTATGACAGGTATGTCCGTACGGATGGTTTCAGCCACTCACTCACCTCTCCAGGGTTCTATTGCTGATCAATTATCAAAATCAATTTTTAATGAACGCTCTTTCCCATTTTGTCAGCCAGTTTTCACGCCTGTAAAAAACGGGTCTGCAAAAGTAGAAAATAGTTTTACATCTCCAAGTATTTTCAATTCTGAATTTAAGATTTTTTTAAACGGCCGGGGTTGTGATAATCCCACTGTCCATTTCCGAACGATTCAGTTCGCTGGAAATACAACAATGGGGTTTGTTAAATATTTGTTAATGACATGTTACTTGCTGTTTTAATGACATTTATAAAATTTGGCACACTGTTCGCTATACTAAAAACCAAACAGAAACATTAAAAACTAAAGTCATGAAAACGAAAGCAACAACTCACAACTACTTCCCGGCAGAAAGATTGTCAGAAATAACAATATGGATACTTGGAATTCTTGTTTTGGCATTCCTATTTTCCAGCCTGAATGCATCAGCAACTAATTTCAGTTTTGAAGATGAAGCCTACATCGACGACATACCTTTCAATACTGAAACGATTGTAAATGAAATGAACCTGGGATCATTTAACTTCGAAAATGAAGCCTATATTGATGACATTCCTTTCTCGACAACAGAAGTTGTATCACAATACAATTACCAAATAGTATTCAACAATATTTTTGAAATGCCTGAAGAAATTTTTGTAGAAGACATCCCTTTCAGCACTTGCCTGGTGGTAAGTGAATTGAATCAGCATAGTGATGGCGAATGGATTGTTTGTTTGAAAGACTAATTTTTGGCAGCAACCATTTATCAGCCTCACACAAAAGCCTACCTTTATTGCGTGGGCTTTTTTTTTCTGCTCTCAACCCAATCGGATGATACGAGACCTTTGTAAAACACACTATTTTCTCATCCTTGAGCGTAGCGTAGGATCCTTAAGCACTTTATTAACAGGGCATAAAGATTCTTCATTTCATTCAGAATGACAGATTAATGAGGTTTTACAAATCTCTCCTGATTTTTAAATATTTAGAAATTGATTCCCAAATGACTTAACCGAAAAAGGAAAACATTCCAGCAAAAGTGTGGTAAAAGAAGATTTTAATATCTTTAATCAGAAAAATCTCAATTACTATTATGAAAGAACCGGTTACTATCGATGAAATATTGCAGCGATTAGACGACATCATCGAAGAGACAATTAGCGACAACAGCTACCTCGGTATATTTGCTTATGTGTACCGCAGGACGACTGCCCAGGTAAAAACCGCCATCGAAAATAAACGCTTTAAGGACAACCCGCGAATGGAAAAATTCGATGTGGCTTTCGCCCGGTTTTATATCGATGCCTATCATAATTACAAAAACGGACTTCCGGTCAGTCAATCCTGGAAAACAGCGTTTGATGCTGGAAAAGAAAAGATCGCTATTGTTCAGCACCTATTGCTGGGTATGAATGCCCACATTAATTTAGACCTTGGACTTACGGCTGCAAAAATGGCACCCGGTGACCAAATTGAAAGTATTCATCATGATTTCCTGGAGATCAACCTGGTGCTGAAAAGTTTAATCGATGAAATGCAAAAAAGATTGGGAAAAGTGTCTCCGTTTATGTTTCTGCTGGATTGGGCCGGTATGCGAACGGATGAATTGCTGTCGAATTTCAGCATGATCAAGGCAAGGGACCAGGCATGGGAGCTGGCCGAAAAGATCGCTAAACTTGAAACAGATGCAGAGAAACAAGTCCGAATTGATCAAGCTGATCGCAATATTGCTTTATTCGGTAATTTGATAAAAAACCCTCCCGGGAAGGTACTGAAATTCATCATGAAAATAATTGGCAGTGTAGAGGAAAAAAACGTAAAAACGATTATCGATAAATTGAGCGGGTAAAAAGCATTTATAAGAAATAAGTTTCCCCTTCCCTGCTCAAAATTGAATTCGGGAAAACTTCTTTCGCCTCATTGAGCAATCGGTTTAAATCTTCCTGGAAACGTGCTGAATAATGTCCCAGCATCAGTTTCCCCGCACCAGCTTCTTTGGCAACCCGGGCGGCATCAACAGCCGTTGAGTGAAGCGTTTTTTTTGCGAGTGCTTCCATCCCGTTGTCAAAAGTTGACTCGTGATAAAGCAGGTCCACTCCTTTTGCGTAAGTACCTGTGCTTTGCAGATATGCAGTATCGGAACAGTAGGCAAAAGACCTTGCCGGTTTTGGGGGTAGCGTAATTGATTCATTACTGAGAAGTTCTCCGTCAGGACTCAGGAAATCAGCCCCATTTTTAATGTCGGCCATTTGCTGAAAATCAGGACTGTACTTTTCGACAAAAGTTTTGTCAAGCCTTCTTTTTAATTCATTTTCTTTAAACAGGAAGCCCCAAACGGGTATGCTGTGTTTCAAAGGAAAACAAGAAATCTTTATTTGGTCATTGTCCAATAGAGGTTGGTCGTCATAGTCCTCAAGCGGGTGGAAAATGAGTGGATAATATAAGGTAGTGTTGGAAACCTCCAAATGAACCTCAATAACTTTTTCAAGATCTTTCGGGGCGAAAAGATGCAGTGGTTTTTCGCGGCGCATCAAATGAAAAGAGTTTAGCAATCCGATGAGTCCGTAAAAATGATCACCATGCAGGTGACTGATAAATACATTGTCGAGGTGGCTGTGCCTTACTTTATGTTTTATCATCTGCATCTGGGTCCCTTCGCCACAATCGATGAGATAGCGGTTATTATTATAGGTGACCAATTGGCTGGAAGGGTTTTGCTTTGAAGTGGGGATCGCCGAGCCACTTCCCAATACAGTTACGGAAAATTCGATCATACTTTATTAATTGCGTTTTCCAAAAATAAAAAAATCCCCGCCTGAAAAGACGGGGATCATCTATTTTAAAGAAGGAGGATGAACTATTTTTTATCCTTCTCCTTTTTTTCAATTTCAGATTTCAGATCAGCCAATACACCAAGATCACCCAAAGTGGTTTTCTCTAACGAATCAGCTATCTTCTTTACATTGCGTTTAGTTGCTTTTGAAGCAGTTTCGCTTTTTCGGGCTTCTTTTGCTTTGGTGGCCCTGGGGTCTTCTTCAAAAATACGCGTGTGGGAAAGAATGATCTTCTTGCTTTCTTTCGAAAATTCGATCACCTTGAAATCAATGGTTTCGTCACCTTTTATGGTGGTACCATCTTGTTTTCTCAGATGACGACCAGGAGCAAATCCTTCAACACCGTACGGCAACGAAACAACAGCACCTTTATCATTTATCGTCAGAACTGTTCCCTGATGTACCGAATCAACATTAAATACTGTTTCGAAAACATCCCAGGGATTTTCTTCGAGTTGTTTGTGGCCAAGACTCAAACGACGGTTATCTTCATCAACGTCTAAAACGACAACTTCGATATCCTCTCCAATTTTCGTAAACTCAGCAGGATGCTTGATTTTCTTCGCCCATGAAAGGTCGCTGATATGAATCAAACCATCTACACCTTCTTCAATTTCAACAAAGATTCCGAAGTTGGTGAAGTTCCGAACTTTAGCAGTGTGTTTTGAATTTACCGGGTATTTTTCACGGATGTTACTCCATGGATCCGGAATTAGCTGTTTCATACCAAGTGACATTCTTCTTTCCTCACGGTCGAGGGTAAGAATGATGGCTTTTACTTCGCTGCCAACCGTCAGGAAATCCTGGGCTGAACGCAAATGTTGTGACCACGACATTTCGGAAACGTGTATGAGCCCTTCAACGCCTGGTGCAATTTCAACAAACGCTCCGTAATCGGCCAAAACAACCACTTTACCTGTAACAGTATCACCAATCTTAAGGTTTTCATCCAATGAATCCCATGGATGTGGAGAAAGTTGTTTCAGTCCCAATGCAATGCGTTTTTTGTTATCATCAAAATCGAGAATAACAACTTTGAGTTTTTGATCAAGTTCAACAATTTCTTCAGGATGATTGATGCGTTCCCATGAAAGATCGGTAATGTGAATCAATCCGTCAACGCCACCAAGGTCGATAAATACACCGTAGGAGGTGATGTTTTTAACAGCTCCCTCGAGCACCTGTCCTTTTTCGAGTTTGGCAATGATCTCTGCCCTTTGTTGTTCTAACTCGTCCTCAATTAAGGCTTTGTGCGATACTACAACATTTTTATATTCCTGGTTGATCTTAACAACTTTGAATTCCATTGTTTTATCAACATAGATATCGTAGTCGCGGATTGGTTTAACATCAATTTGCGATCCCGGAAGGAAAGCCTCAATGTTAAATATATCAACGAT
>JAUXBM010000132.1 GCA_030619415.1 Chlorobiota bacterium | reverse complement strand
GCACAGCGGAATCCAATGGTTGATGAAGATTCATCTTCGTTAAGATATCTTCTAACACCCGGACTTAAATAATATGCCGGATCTAACCAGGAACCTCCTTTTACTACACGTGAATTATCTGAGATAAGTGTTGTAACACCATAATCGTACATCATGACTGTACTGTTAGGGTCATCTTCAGTAATCCAGTCGGCCTGTACTGTTGATTGATAATCCCCATCGCGGTAATTGATGTTGTTTGCTTTGCGGTAATTTTTACGTTTTGCAGCTTCTTCGGTGCTGATTTCTTCATATTGAATGCGCCCAAGACTGTCTTTTTCAGCAACACTTCCGTCAATGTCTTTCATCACATTTGTGTACACATTGCCTCTATAAGGATTAAAATCGTGAACATATTGGTGAGACATTGGGCGATACACATCCAGCACCCATTCGCTCACGTTGCCTGCCATATTATAAAGACCGTAATCGTTTGGCCAATATGAACCAACAGGCGCAGGGATTGAGGCGCCATCGTTCAGATTGCCTGCGACACCCATATAATCACCGGTTCCGCGTTTGAAGTTTGTTACATAGCTGCCGTAATATTTGCGTTCGTCAGTTCTTATGCTTTCACCATTCCATGGATACTGGCGTCTTTCAATAACCCTGTTAAACATGGTATTTCCGATAAGGCCAAGAGCAGCATATTCCCATTCGGCCTCGGTAGGTAATCGGTATTTTGGCAACAATAATCCGTCTTCAAATCTTATACCTCTCACGCCGGTTCCGGTTGGGTCGAGGTCTTCTTTGCCTTCGTTAACCAAACCTTCGTACTGTCCGGCAAGGTAAGCATCGGTATTGAAATTATTTTCATTTTTCTGATCAGGATCATAATCCAGAATGCCCGCTTCGATCATAAGATTTTCGTTCACCCTGTCAGTCCGCCATGCAGCATAATCATTTGCCTGAATCCAGGTAACACCAACTACAGGATAATACTGATACGAAGGATGCCTGAAATAGGTTTGTACCAGTGGTTCGTTATAGGCGAGTCTGTCGCGCCATACAAGCGTGTCGGGAAGTGCTTTTTGAATTACGGACGGGTAATCTTCACCGTAAACACGATTAAGCCAGAAAAGATATTCGCGATAATCGAGGTTACTTACTTCAGTTTGGTCGATGTAAAAACTGGAAACGGTAACTTTTCTGGGTTGGTTATCCCATTCGTAAAACGGCGCTTCTTCAGTTGAGCCCATTGTAAATGTACCTCCTTCAATAAGTACCAATCCGGGGCCTGTAACCTGATCCCTGGCCTGAGCAACTTCAAATCCACCTGTTTCAGGATTATTGTATTCCCATCCGGTTGTCCTCGAACGATCGCTGCTTTTACAAGATGATGCTAAAACCCCAACGGTCGCTATCCCAAGCATTATAAACACTAACTTCTTGATTTTAAACATCTTTATAGAGTTTTTGTTGTTCAACGTCATAATAACTAAAATTTAGGCGATTTTATTGCCCTGATACGATTTCTTTTCTCTGCCTTATAAATACAGAAATCCCAGGCAAATGAAAACTCGTGTGCTCCACCTGATGATCCACCTATATTTGATAATGTGAAATCGTAACTATACCCAAGTCTGATATTTCTGATATTTATCCCAATCAAACCAACTATTGCGTCAGGATTTTGGAAATTATGCCTGAACCATGCACCCAGTGTAATGGGATCACGGCTTACATACAATCCAAAATTGAGTTGTTTGAACATCTCCTGTTGCATATACATAATCTGTGGTTTCAGTATAAAGTCAGTTCCATCACTTTCACCCAACATGCCTTTGTTCAAATTAACGGCAATTCCACCATGAACGGTAAATTTCATTGGCAACCTTGTATCCGAATTGTCATAAAATGACAATTGTGGTTCAGTTAAATGATGCACGGCCAGCCCTACGAACCATTTATCGTAATAAGTCATGACCGCTCCGGCGGCAAAATCCAATACATTTATTGATGTATTTTCAGGTGGAACCGGCTTTTTGCTGGGGTCAACATTGCCGGTTGTTGGATCAATTTGGCTGGCAAAAATCAGTTTGTCCCAATCAAGTCTTTCCTGGTAATATGACGCCTGTACACCAAAGCTGATCATAATGGGTTCGCTTACTCTTAGCTTATAGGCGTAAAATAAGGCAACCCCGGTTCGGCTCAAAGCACCATCGCCTTGCCTGTCATTCATTGCCAATACGCCAACACCACTGTTTATACCCATGATGTACTGATCATAACTTGCGCCAAGTGTGATATAAGCATTCGACAATGCAGGCCATTGGTTTCGGTAGTTCAGGTTAACCCTGCCACAATCGGTGTTCCCGGCAAGCGCCGGATTCAGGTACAGCGGATTCGCGTAGAACTGTGAGAATTGGGGGTCCTGCGCCTGGCTGGTGCCCCAGCTAATCATGAAAATGACGACCGCGAATAACCGAAATCGTCTATATGTCCATTTGTCCAAAGTGGTACCGGATTTGAGGGTACAATTATACGACATTTTTCCTTGCTTGTTAAATAAGTAGTAATTTTTGACGTCTAAATGCGACTAATTTTTGTCTATAAAATAAATAGCTACTTAAAGCGTTTATCAATGTGCCAATTATGCACAATTAAATAATAATATCTTTGACCCCAAATCCATGCCAAATGTTGCATAGAGCTTTATATTTTATCCTGATTTTATTCACATTGCCCGCATTTTCTCAAATGACAGTTCCATATCAATTTGATGAAAAAGTTAAGTGGCAGGAGATACAATCTATAGAACTTGAAAAAGGAATTATTCTGAAAAGGCTTGCTTTTGATGGAGCGGTTTATAACAGGTTGGAAACAATCCCGCATTTCAAAAGTACATTTCCGATTCATACCTCTTCGGCAAATTTATCTGTAACCCTTGACAATGTTATTTCGGTACCCGCTTCTGAACCTGAAATTGCCCTGCTTAATAATAATGGTGTAAATAATACCAGCTATGTTGCGACCGTTGCGCTTGTTTCTTCCAGAAAAGAACCCTTCGCGAACGTAGATATTATCCCGGTAAGATGGAATGAAGTAACCCGGCTATTCGAGAAACTGGTTTCGTTTCGATTGATTGTTGAAGTAGAAGAAAGACCTGAACCTTTGTTGCATAAATCCTCTTTTGCTAACTCATCTGTGCTCTCATCGGGTGATTGGTTTAAAATAAAGATTGATCAAAGTGGCCTTTTCAAAATCACATACGAGGAATTGTCAGCGATGGGCTTCGATGTTTCTGCTGATCCGCGCAATATTGCCGTTTATGGAAATGGCGGTGGCACGCTCCCCGAGGTAAATACTGATTTTCGTTATGATGACCTCGTCGAAAATCCAATTGTTGTTGTTGGGGAAGATGATGGTAGTTTTGATCCTTCTGACCATATCCTGTTTTATGGACAAGGTCCGGTAATTTGGGCATATAACGGGCTTACAGAAAAGTTTTATCATAAAAACAATTATTACGACGATTACGCTTACTATTTCATCACTACTAAAAACCAACCCGGAAAGCGTGTGATTGAAATGGATTCACCGCAAGGCCCTGCTGATATACAGCTTGATGAGTTTACCGATTATGCCTATTACGAAGTAGATGAGCGGAACCTGGCAGGAACGGGAAGAATTTGGTATGGGGAACAATTTGATTTTAACTCAACCTATTCGTTCCCTTTTGAGTTTCCGAATGCAATTCCGAATGATTTTGGGTATTGCGCAGTAGATTTTGCCGCCGTCTCCAGCCTGCCAACTATTTTTCATATTTACATAAACAACGATCTGGAAAAATCGTTAACAATGCCTACAATTTCAGGCGCTTATCAGCTTGCCAAAGCACGCGGGACCAATTTTGACTTCAAACCGCCAAGCGACCAATTGGTTGTTAAACTGGTTTATCAACGGACCTCAAACAGCTCAACTGGGTACTTAAATTATATCAACCTGAATGTAACGAGGCAATTAAAAATGGCGGGCAACCAGATGATGTTCCGTAAGCCTGATAAAAAGGCGAACGTTATACAATACAATATTGGTAACGCCGACAACAACATCGATGTGTGGGACATTACCGAGGCAGTAAATCCACAAAAAGTTAAGACGCAGTTTGCATCCGGTAAAATTAACTTTAAGGCGATGAATGATACATTGAGGCAGTACATTGCGTTTAACGGAAATTCTTATTACAGTGCCGAGTTTGTTGAAAAAGTCGCAAATCAAAACCTTCATAGCCAACGAAATATTGATTACCTGATAATTACCCATCCCGATTTTTTAGAAGAAGCAGAAAAACTTGCCGACTTTCATGCGAGCGAAATGGATGTGTTTATTACAACTCCCGGAAAAATATACAATGAATTTTCATCGGGAGCACAGGATATTACGGCCATCCGCGATTTTGCAAAAATGCTATATGATGAAAGCACACCTGGAAAAGAGATCAAATACCTGCTTTTGTTTGGTGATGCTTCGTATGATTATAAACACCGGCTAACAAACACCCAGGACAAAAATTTTGTCCCATGTTGGGAATCTATTGAGTCGTGGAACATTGTTTTTTCAATTGCAACTGATGATTATTTTGGATACCTGGATGATGGTGAAGGCCATCCCAATTCTAATACTGATAAAGTTGATATAGGTATTGGCAGGTTCGTAGTGTCTGATATTGCGCAAGCCAAAATGGCTGTCGATAAATCGATACATTATGCCACTAATTCACAGCAGGTAATGGGCCCATGGCGGAACCTGCTGACCTTTATCGCTGACGATGGTGACAACAACAGGCACTTAACCGATGCCGAATATTTGAACGGGTATCTGGAGGAAACCCATCCTGTTTACAATATCGACAAAATTTATGTGGATGCTTATCCACAAGTCTCAACACCTGCCGGACAGCGGGCTCCCGAAGTAAACAAGGCAATTAACCAGCGCATCGAAAAAGGGACATTGGTTGTGAATTATAGTGGACATGGCGGTGAAGTTGGACTGGGTCATGAACGTTTCCTGGAACTTGCAGATATCAACTCGTGGAAAAATTATGATAAAATGCCCATCTTCATCACCGCAACCTGTGAGTTTAGCCGATACGATGATCCAACTCGGGTTTCTGCCGGCGAGCAGGTTTTTCTGAATGAAAAGGGCGGAGGAATTGCTTTGTTTTCAACAGCACGCGCCACATTTGCCAGTGCCAATGCGGTTTTAAATATGGCCATCTACAACAACAATATTTTCACGAAGAAAAACGGACAATATCCATGCTTTGGTGATGTAATCAGGCTGTCAAAAGCATCAAGCGGCGACAATGATAAAAAGTTTGTATTGTTAGGTGATCCGGCACTAAAACTAGCCTATGCGGACTATAATGCCGAAACGCTGAAGATCAATGCCAAACCAACACTTGGAGTAGTTCATGACACATTAAATGCTTTATCCAAAGTGAGAATTGAAGGTGAAATTACTGATGAAAACGGCAGCCGGATGGAAAGTTACAACGGGACCTTATATCCAACCATTTATGATAAATACACAACAATTGAAACTTTAGGCGATGAGAGTTCACCAACAAGCTTTGAATTGCGGCAAAGT
>JAUXBM010000200.1 GCA_030619415.1 Chlorobiota bacterium | reverse complement strand
GTTCCCTTCACCGGGATGACCGTCGCCCCATACATAATGATTTGGGCCAGTTTGGCAACAGGTGCATTTTCAGGAACAAGGATAATTGCTTTTTGTCGCTGGGCTGCACAAATACCTGCCAGTGAAGAGCCGGCATTTCCTGTAGATGCAGCGATGATTGTGTCTATTCCGTTTTCTTTCGCAAAAGCAGAAACTACTGATGATGCCCTGTCTTTAAATGAGTAAGTTGGATTTTGCGAGTCGTCTTTTAGAAAGAGATAAAAAGGGAGTTTTGAATTGTTTAGATTTTTTACTGAATACAAAGGTGTATTTCCAATTTTCAGGTTTGGCAGACTATCAGCACTTTGAATTGGGAGCAAGTCGATGAATTGGTTTTTTTTAAGTACGGCAAAATTATCATTTAGATTCCGGTAGTCATAGGTAGTTTTTAAAACACCTTTGGGCGGGAGGTTGGGTATGTTTGTGCTGTTGCAATCCGGGCATAAATACCTGATTTCTGAATCATCAAACTGTTTACCACAGTTTGTGCATTGGTAGTAGAATTTGGAGTATGTAATAGTCTTTTTCATTCTTAAAAGCCCAGTATTGGTTATTTGCCCCGACCTGAAGGACGGGGTAACTGATATTATTGATATTCCTTTATCACTCCTGTTCGCTCATTAAATTCTTCAATCTTCTGATCCCATTCCTCAACTTTAGCGTATCGCGATTTCCAGTAATTGTCGTCATACCATTGGGCATTCAGTTCCTCAACGGTTTTTCCCTGCTGTTCCACCCAGGTAAAATATTTCAGGTTGTGCATCCTCTTTTTATCGTAATAGTTCATCTCGATCATGTTATCTGTTTTCAAACCCATCAGGTCGGCTTCAAAACTAACAGCCGCCTCCCTGTTGCTGAAATCACCATGTTTTTCATTTTCCTCCAATAACCGTGATTGGTACATTTCCATAGAGTCAGTAGCAACTGTAAAAACGACATCCTTTTCTGTCATCTCATAATATTTGGCCAGCTTGATCGAACCCATCAGGTTGGCGATGGATGAAATACCCAGGTATTGAAGTTTGTCAACCAGTTCAGGATTTATTTCCATTTCGTTCTTCAGGAATTCCTTTCCGGCATCCTCGTTGAATAACCTCATGATCCTGATGTTTGGATTGTCGTCAATCCCGGCGACAAGGTCCATATTTTTCATGTTGTGGATCCATGGAACATGTTTGTCGCCAATGCCTTCGATCCGGTGTTCACCATAACCATTCAGTAAAAGGGTAGGGCATTGGAGGGCTTCACCGGCACAGACTTTCATCTGTGGAAAAACTTCCCTGAGATAATCAGCACTTCCCAGCGTTCCTGCCGATCCTTGTGTGAGAAACATACCATAAAACTTGTCACCATCATTTTTCACCTTGTTGAATACCTCTTCCATTGCAGGACCTGTAACTGCATAATGCCACAGGGAATTCCCAATTTCCTCAAACTGATTGAGGTTCACGATTTCATCACCCCTTTCGGCGATCAACTCTTTTACTTTGTCATAAATTTCTTTCACATTACTCTCAGTACCGGGGGTCGCAATCACTTCAGCGCCAACTTTGTGCAACCATTCAAACCTTTCGGCTGACATGCCTTCGGGCAGAACCGCAATGGATTCACATCCCAATAAATAGGAGTCGTAGGCGCCGCCGCGACAGTAATTGCCGGTTGATGGCCAAAGTGCTTTTTGACAGGTTGGATCAAACCTTCCGGTAATTAACTTCTCAACCAGCGGTCCGAATGTTGCGCCTACTTTGTGAGCTCCTGTCGGGAAGAATTTGCCGATCAACATGATAATTCTGGCTTTTACGCCTGTGAGTTCCGGGGGTAATTCCAAAAAATTGACTTCGCCAAATCCTCCTCCGGTCTCAACCGGTTCATTTTTCCAGGTTATCCTGAACATGTTCAACGAATTGAGATCCCACAAACCAATGTTTTTCAATTTATCCCTGATCTTTTGAGGGATCAGGTTTGGATCTCTCATCTGCCTGTAAGTCGGCAGGATGATGTGTCGTTCACGGCATCTTTTAATTGTATTTTCAAGTACTTTTTTCTGGTTGTTCATCCGGTTCAATTTTTAGCCGAAAAATGAAACAGCTCCTTCCATAATAATTTTCATTTCGGCTGCTTCTTTTAAATTTATCTCAAAGTTATCTTTTTCAGAGGTCGTGTAATCAACAATTCTGAAATGTTTATCCAATGCTATCTGACTTCCCCTGATGTCGAATTTATATCTGTTCGAGGATTTTGTCAAAACTGAATGGAGTTGTCCTTTTTTATGGTGAATTGTTTGAGCCCCATTTTCGCTTTCAAAAAAATATCCATCTTTTTCACGGTCGAATGCTTCACGGGAAATGTAAAGGTGGGGTTTGTCTTTGTATGGTGCTCCACTTGTCGGACAAAATGTAGTGCAATTACCGCATTCATTACACCAGTCAGCGATATGAAGGATCTGGTATTCCTGGTTTACTTCAAAGATGATATCATCCTCAATTTGAACTTTTCCATTCTGATATTTTATTTTTTGGAGTGGAATTTTTACCGGTTGAACCTGATATGAGTGGAATGCAAGGTTTGGGCAAACTGTTGTGCAGATGTTACAGACTTCATCACACAATAAACAGCGGGATGCTTCTGCAATTGCTTCATCCCTGGATAAAGTTGTTGAAACGAGCTTGAAATTTTTCCGGTCAGAAAATGAGGTTTCATTGGGTTTAACAGGATATTCCCTCCTCGATCTGTTAATAATATGCTGATGGAAATCAGTTTTTGGGCGCTTAATGATATTTCCGTTTTGAAAGCCGATACCTGCTTTTTTGATAATCTCTGTTGCTGCTTTCCTTCCGTCGCTGATTGCATTTATTGCTGTTGATGCACCACGCATGGCATCACCGCCGATGAAAACATTGGGTATTTGTGTTTCGTAAGACTCGCTTTTTACTTTGAGTAATTCAATGGGAGCAAAATCAATGTCAAGCTCCTGTCCGATTGCCGGGATAATCGTGTCACAATGAACAATAAATTCAGAACCCGGGACAGGAACGGGCTTTGGCCGGCCACTGCTGTCAACTCCGCTGAGTTTCATTTTGATGCATGTAAGGGAATAAGCGTGATGGCTGTTTGTATTGGCGACTTCAGTCGCCGGCATCTTTTTGATTTTCAATGGTGAAGTCAGTTCCATTATCTCCATCCCTTCTTCAAGAACAGCTTTAATTTCACCAATATCGGCAGGCATTTGTTTTTTTGTTCTCCGGTATATCACAGTCACTTTCCCATTTTCCCCGACCAGCCTGTAAGCTGTCCGGGCCGCATCCATTGCTGTGTTCCCACCACCCAAAATCGCAACATGGTTTCCAATTCCTGTAGGTTTTCCATCTTTGGCATCAAACAAAAAGAGAAGTGGATTCAATACCCCGTCAGCGTCAATTCCATCTATTAATAATTCTGTTGATTGCTGGGCACCGGTGGCGATGTAAAGAAAATCATTATTATGTCGAAGGTCTTCGAAAACAGATTTGTTGATGTTGTAACTGTAATGGATTTTGACACCCAGTTTTTCAATGCGTTTAATATCCAACGCCATCGCTTCATCAGTAAGTCTGAATGCGGGAATGGCTCCCGAAACCATACCACCGGGTTCTGGTTTGGATTCGTAAATATTTACTGAAAAACCCTTTTGTGCAAGGAAGTAAGCACATGACAGACCAGACGGGCCAGCCCCGATAATCGCAACATTAAACTTTTTAGAAACTATTTGAGAATAGTCTTTTCCCTTCGCGTTTTCAGCAATAAATCGTTTC
>JAUXBM010000210.1 GCA_030619415.1 Chlorobiota bacterium | reverse complement strand
GCCGCCAAGAATATCGGGAATTATTTTACAGAAGGCATTCGGAAATAGTCCTTTATCGAGGTCTTTTATAGCGGAGTGGACGTCTTCTTTTGAAGCGGAAACGCCGCGTTGGTTGTATCTTGATGGGTTATTCATCTGAAGTCTCTTTGTCTTCTTCTGTTAAATATCGAACATCGAATAAGGAATAAGAAATGTAAAATTACATCTTCTTTATGGTAAACAACTTTCAACAAAAAAATTTGATATTCCTTATTCCTTATTTTTTATTTCTTATTTTAAAAATCAGGTTTAAATTAATAGCTTTACTTCCTATTTCTTTTTGTTCTTTCCGGCGGTATCAATACTTTTTAGAAATATTGCGATAAGCTCATTATTCTCTTGAATTTCTTTTTCGACCTTTTCTTTTGGCAAGAGTGGTTTTCTTTGAATGATTTTCAGACATACCCTTGTCTCTCGAAGTTCCTTCAAAATTACTTTGCATTTGTGTATGAAGTCATTTGTTGATTCAGCCGATTGCGCCTCTCCATAATTTAATGCAGGAGAACTACTGCATCTAACAAGCTGTCCGGCAATGTGATTACCTAAACGGGTCGAAGGTATCTGCTCAACCACATCATCAATCATAATTGCGAAATCAATAAGCCGGTCTTCAAGGTCAAATTTTCTGGAGGCCATCTTTTTTGGATAATTTATTTTTAATGTATTGTTTCCTAAAATATTCTGTAACATTTAAAATATCGAACATCGAATAAGGAATAAGAAATGTAGAACGTTAACTTGCAATGTGGTAAACGTCTTTCAACTCATTTTCGATATTCGATATTTTCCGATTGAAATAAAGTACTTACTCCCCAATCGTCAGCGTCTTCGTTTTGGTGTTAAATTTAAAATCACCCATTTTCTTCAGCAGTCGTTCACCAAAAACGAGGTCATATCTTAATTTATGATTTACCCTGATTTGCACATCATTAAGCGTTTTGTTCGCGACATTAAGATCTTTGAAATTGATAATCGCCCTGTCGGCAATGGTATTGTTAGCCAGAATTTGTTCAGGATCCCCCTCAAAATCATCCTTGCTGATGGCTCCCCATTTTAGTAAATCGAGTGCTTTATCCAGCGAGATCATTGGGTCTGATCCACGATCGTAAGCAAATTCTTCATTGTACCCGTTAATAATGCAAGTGGAAATGTAAATGCCGGTTCGTGGCTCTTCTTTATACCTGATTGTATTGTCATCTGGATTTATGAGAATATTGACATCGGCAATATCGATATTGGTTGCCTGAGGCACATAATCTTTTCGAAGCACCCTGAATTCGGTACGCCTGTTCAACTGGTGCGCCGCTTCTTTCTCGTTATTCGAGGATAGAGAATTGATGAAGTTATCATCCATCACAGTGCCATCTATAAACAGAAATCCATCCCTGACAATGTCTTTTTTCAATGTTATCGGAACATGCTCGCCATAGCCTTTGGCTACCAGACGTGAAGGTTCAATACCACGTATTATGAGGTAATCAACAACCGATTGAGCGCGTCGTTGTGACAGAATGTCGTTTCGTTCCTCCGAGTCGCGTGTATCTGTATGCGCGGCGAGTTCAATAACAAGGTTTGGATTGTCCCTTAATGTTTGAATTAATCCTTGTAACGAATCCTGGTATTGTGGTTTGAGATCCCATTTGGCAAGATCGTAGAGGATCTCTGGGAGGACAATAGGTTCTTCAGGAATAGGTTCCAGCATGAAATCCTTTTCAAAATCTTTGGTGAATTCAACACCAACTGTGGTTACAGTACCTTTCGAATTAAAGTAATTGGGCTTGGTAACGATTATCTCAAAAGTCGTGTTGGGTTCCATCTGGCTTTTTCCGAATTGATAAAAACCGTCCTGGTTGGTTCGTGTTGTTACAGAAATACCACTGGATCCAACGAGTTTTACCGAAGCATTTTCAACGAACATAAGTGTTCGGTCATCTTTTACAGTACCAGATAGTGTAAATACGAGCGGTGGTTCAATAAAATACCAGATATCTTCTTTGCCTTTTGTTCCTTTTCGGTTAGAACTCAGGTACCCAAATTCTTCATCCGGGTGAAAAGCAATGCCGAAATCATCCAGTGTGGAGTTCATGGGAAATTTCAGGTTTTGAGGTTCGCCCCAATTGCCACCTGTGTCAATCGTGCTAACAAATATGTCGAGGCCGCCCATCCCGCCATGACCATCAGATGCAAAAAACAATGTTGTATCGTTTCGCAGGAAGGGGAACATTTCATCGCCGGGTGTATTGACAATAGGCCCCAGGTTCAATGGCCTTCCAAAGCCTTCACCTTTCGAGTCCCTCATGGCTATCCAGATGTCCTTTGCGCCACTTCCCCCTTTTCGATCAGCAGAGAAATAAATTTTCAATTCATCCTCGCTAATTGTAGGATGGCCAATTGTGGACATGGTGTCGATGCCTTTGATCTCAACCATTTCCGGCTCACCCCAGTTGCGTCCTGATCTTCTTGAAGAATAAATCTGGCAACCTGATGCTTGTTGTTCGCTGTTCGGGCAACGGGTAAAATAGATGAGGTTAAAACCACTGTTCAAAGCAGGTGTGCCTTCGTTGGCTTTTGTATTGATGGTTTCGGATTTGTCGAATGGAACAGGTGCACTCCATTCATCTTTTCGGTCGAGCTTAGCAAGAAAAAGATCGCTGAAGTTCTGGTCTGTCCATTTATCTGTTTCCTTACCCTGGGCACCTTCCCTGCTTGAGGTAAATACGATTTCGTTGTAGTTATCATTTGTAAAGGCAGGCGCAAAATCCGATTCTCGCGAATTGATTTTTTTTACATTGGTGACCTCATATTTTGATGGGTTCTCAACCCATTCTGCCACCAAAGCTGCAGATTCTGCCCCCTCTTTACCCCTCGGGTCATCAGGCGCTCTTTCGGAGTATGCATTATACTGTTCAATTGATTCTTCAAACTTGCCATTGATCTTCAGCATTTCGGCATACCTCAGCAGAATTTCCGGATTGCGTTTATCAAGTCCGTTAGCAACCAATCTTTTGTAGGATGCTTCGGCTCTTTTATAGTTTCCTGTCATTCGGTAGCAAACCGCTAATTGATTGGTGATGCGATTCTTCTCTTCTTTGTTTTTTTTGACCTTGGTATAAGCCTTTTTGTATTTATCGATCGCAACAGAATATTGTTGCTTTGAAAATGCTTCATCAGCACTTTTCGCCGGATTCCGTTGTCCGAATAATAAAGCCGGGATCGCCAACAATAAAAAGAGTATTGCTGCTTTTTGAAGCATGGTGTTCATAGATACATATTTATTGACGAATTGCTGGCTCATTAACGTAAATAAGTCGAAATTATTTGATTTCCTCAGTTGTTTCTTTGGTTGTTTCCTCAGTTGTTTTTTCGGTTGAATTTTCAGGAGCTTCAGCCTTCAAATCACTATTATCGGGGTCAAGATCCTTTTCAATTTGTGTTTTATATTCCGTCAGTTTTTTGTCCCTTTCCTGCCTGTCGGCTTCGCGGTTAATCTCTGTTTTAATATCTTCTGATGCCCTTTTGATATC
>JAUXBM010000001.1 GCA_030619415.1 Chlorobiota bacterium | reverse complement strand
GATCCTTTTTTACCGAATTATTTGTTGTTGTGGGAAAGAAAAAATGCAAATCGGGGTGGGAGAATTTTTGATACTTCACACATGAAGGACAAGTGCCGCAACTATCAGTCTCCGATCGATGGGTACAATTAATGTACTGGGCAAATGCAATTGCCAGGGCAAACGATCCGCTTCCTTCCGGACCAAGAAACAACTGGGTATGTGCCACACGGTTTTCGCGAATGCTGGTTAAAAGTCTGTTTTTAACACTTTCCTGGCCGATGATTGAGTTGAATTGCATGGATAAATTTGGAGGAGTAAAAGTATGAAATTAGAGGGATTGGAAGAGGGGAGTTTTAGAATAGCGGAGTAATGGAATTTTGGAAGTTGGAGAAGGAATATGTTGTTGCAGAAGATGCATTGGGTGCATTGGGTGGAGTTGAAGTATGGATTGTCAGAAGAACTTCCAGAGTCTGCATATGCGGACCTGGAAGAGTCTGTGCGAACTCAAACTCTTCCAGGTCTTGCAGACTCTGGAAGGTTTTTTCTAAAAAAAGGCGCCGGAATTCTCCGGCACCTTTGACTATTAGTTTTTGGTAAGTTTTAAGAAATCTTTGCCGCTAAAAACTCCCTGTTCATCCGTGCAATATTTGTTACAGAAATCCCTTTCGGGCATACGGCTTCACAGGCATAAGTATTTGTACAATTACCAAAACCAAGTTCATCCATTTTAGCTACCATGGACTGAACCCTTTCCACAGCTTCCACCCTTCCTTGTGGAAGCAAAGCAAACTGAGAAACCTTGGCCGATACAAACAACATTGCGGAAGCATTTTTACAGGCCGCGACACAAGCACCACAACCAATACAACTAGCCGAAATAAATGCTTCGTCAGCCTTTTCTTTATTAACTAAAACCGCATTTGAATCCTGACTTGAACCTGCATCTATGGAAATAAAGCCACCGGCTGCAATTATTTTATCAAATGCATTTCTATCGACAATTAAATCTTTCATCACAGGAAATGCTCTTGAACGCCAGGGCTCAATCACAATGGTATGGCCATCTTTGAAAGACCGCATGTGCAACTCGCAGGTTGTACTTTTCTCACCTGGCCCATGAGGTGTTCCGTTTATATATAAACTGCAGCACCCACAAATACCTTCGCGGCAATCGTGCTCAAATGCAACAGGTTCATCACCTTCTATTATCAGTTTATTATTCAATGCGTCAAGCATTTCAAGAAATGACATTTCGGGTGAAACATTATCTAAATTATAGTTTACAAATTTACCCTTTGCTTTAGCATTTTTTTGACGCCAGATTTTTAGTTTTATATTCATTAGATTATTTGTTTTATCAATAATCAATTAACAGTTAAATGCTTTTTTAATAATCAATCAAAAAATTAAAAATTACTTATAATCCCTTTCCTTCACTTCAACAAACTCATAATTCAACGCCTCCTTGCGCAATTGTGGTTCCTGCTCATCTCCCTTATATTCCCAAACCGAAACATAAGAATAGTTAGCATCATCACGTTTTGCTTCGCCCGTAGGGGTCTGGCTTTCTTCCCTGAAATGGGCACCACACGACTCACCACGGTTTAACGCATCTATTACTATCAGTTTTGCCAAACCAAAATAGTCGGCTACTCTTCCTGCTTTTTCAAGTTCCTGGTTAATTTCATTATTTGTACCAGGTACCTTCACATCTTTCCAGAATTCTTCTTTCAATTCATCAATAAATTTGAGAGCTTTCTTCAGCCCTTCTTCATTTCTGGACATCCCAGAGTAATCCCACATAATTTTACCAAGGCGTTTATGGAAAGAAGTAACAGTTTGTTTACCGTTAACCGCGAATAATTTTTTAATTTTTCCCGTTACATCCTTTTCTGCTTTTTCAAATTCAGGAGCATCAGTCGAAATTTTTGGAGTCCTGATCTCACCCGACAAAAAGTTACCAATGGTATTTGAAATCACAAAATAGCCATCACCTGCACATTGCATCAACGAACTTGCCCCAAGACGGTTTGCACCATGGTCAGAAAAATTTGATTCGCCAATAGCAAACAAACCCGGGATGGTAGTCATCAGTTCATAATCAACCCAAAGGCCGCCCATCGTATAATGCCCTGACGGATAAATGCGCATCGGTTCATCATAAGGGTTGATACCTGTAATTTTTTCATACATTTCGAAAAGGTTTCCATACTTATCCTCAATAGCCTTTTTCCCTTGTTTGGCAATGGCGTCTTTAAAATCAAGATTTACGGCAAGGCCGGTATCGCCAACTCCGTAACCGGCATCGCACCTCTCTTTTGCAGCCCTCGAAGCAACATCTCTTGGCACCAGGTTTCCAAAGGCAGGATACCTTCTTTCAAGATAATAATCCCTTTCACCTTCAGGGATTTCATTGGCATGTCTTTTATCTTCCTTTTTCTTCGGAACCCAAATCCTGCCATCGTTCCTCAATGATTCGGACATCAAAGTTAGTTTTGCCTGGTACTCATTCAAAACCGGAATACTGGACGGATGGATTTGAATAAAACCTGGGTTTCCGAAAAATGCCCCTTTTTTATAAGCTGCCCAGGCCGCAGATGCATTTGAGTTGACAGCCAATGTTGAAAGATAATAAATGGTTCCATAGCCACCGGTTGCAAGAATTACTGTATGGCCTGCATGCCTTTCCAATTCGCCGGTAACCAGGTTTCTTGTAATAATCCCCCTGGCCTTGCCGTCAATAACAACCAGCTCGAGCATTTCACGCCGGCTGTACATGGTTACAGTGCCTTTTTTTATCTGACGGCTTAAACCTGAATAAGCGCCTAACAAACATTGTTGGCCGGTTTGCCCTTTGGCATAAAATGTCCTTGAAACCTGAACCCCGCCGAAAGAGCGATTATCTAATGTTCCGCCATATTCCCTGGCAAAGGGTACACCCTGAGCTGTCAATTGATCAATGGTGGCATTACTAACTTCGGCTGCCCGGTAAACATTTGCTTCCCTGGCCCTGTAATCACCACCTTTAATCATATCGTAAAACAAACGGTAATCGCTGTCACCATCATTTTTATAATTTTTTGTTGCATTAATACCTCCCTGGGCTGCAACAGAGTGCGCCCGTCGCGGAGTATCCTGAAAACAAAAAACCTTAACATTATAGCCCAATTCACCAAGTGTTGAAGCTGCTGCGGATCCGGATAGCCCGCTTCCCACAAGAATTATATCAAGTTTCTTTTTATTGGCCGGATTAACCAGCTTCATCGTGGATTTGTACTTCGACCACTTTTCTGCCAACGGGCCTTTTGGAATTTTGGAATCTAGTTTTGCCATGTCTTTCAGTTATTTGAAATATATAACAAGAGGAATACTAATATAACCGAGAGCAATGAAAATGGCCAGCAATCGGCTTACAACTTTGAAGAAAGGTGTGTATTTCGGATGATTTAACCCAAGGGATTGCAATGCCGACTGGAAAGCATGATCAATGTGAAAGCCCAAAAACAGGATAGCCACCACATAAAAGATTACGTAACCACCATTCTGGAACAAATCGAAAACCAACCATCCCATGTCTTCGGTGCCTTCATGCCCCGAAAATTCAGGAACCTGTCCTGACATTTTTAAAACAAAAAAGTTAAACAGATGGATTACAAGGAATATACCTACGATAATTCCCGTGTAAATCATGAATTTAGAAAAATAATTCTCTTCGGAAGCGTTTTTCTTTTTGTACCCTTTCGGACGGGCCATCCAGTTCTGTATCTGAAGGATCACACCAAAAATCATGTGTACGATAAATCCTCCAAAAAGCACCCACTGAAAAGTCTGAATAAGCGGATTGGTTCCCATAAAATGGGCAGCCTCGTTGAACAAATACCGCGAATCGTCAAACAATAACAACAGGTTAATTAATAAATGCACCAGCAGGAAACTCAGAAGGAATAGTCCGGCCAACGACATCACATACTTCTTGGTTAAAGAAGAGTAAAATCTACTGCTCATATCAATAAGTATTTACCAGGTTTATGTCAAGCGAAATTGTTATTTTTGCTAGTAACCAACAAATATATTAAAGTAATTATTGCCAAACCTTCGTCTAAATTATTTATAATAATTCTAATTTGACTGTCATATGAGGCATACCCCCATCAATAATAAACTGTTCAAAAACAACAGGAAACGGTTTGTGGACCTTTTGCCAAAAAACAGTGTTGCGATATTCCAATCAAATGATCAGTTTCCAAGAAACGGAGATCAATTTTTCCCTTTCAGGCAGCAGAGCGATTTTTTCTATTTGTCAGGAATAGACCAGGAAAAAAGTATTTTATTGTTGGCGCCTGATTGTTCGAATAAAAAACTAAAAGAGGCAATTTTCTTGCTTGTGACAAATGAACGAATTGCCACTTACGATGGACATAAATACACAAAGAAGGAAGCCGGTAAAATTTCTGGAATCGAAAATGCTTATTGGGTGGATGATTTTGAATTGTCGTTGCGCGAGGTACTTGTAAATGCCGACCAGGTATTTTTTAATTCAAATGAATATGTAAAATCATTCAACGAAGTGCCCGATAGAAATATCCGGTTTATCAACGATTTCAAAGAAAAATACCCGTTGTACAAATTGGAACGGGCGGCTCCGCTGATGGCTCAGTTGAGAACAATTAAATCCGGTTTGGAAGTTGAGTTGCTGAAAAAAGCCTGTGATATCACCAGGAAAGGGTTTGAAAGGGTAATGCGCTTTACAAAACCCGGCGTTCACGAATTTGAAATTCAGGCTGAAATAGATCACGAGTTTACAATCAACCGCGCAAACGGTCATGGTTATGCTCCCATTCTTGCTTCAGGTACAAATGCGCTGGTATTGCATTATATCGAAAACAATGCAGTGTGTAACGATGGCGATCTTTTACTGATGGATTTTGGCGCTGAATATGCCAATTATTCTGCCGATATGAGCCGGACCATCCCGGTAAACGGGAAATTTACAGCGCGGCAAAAAGAATGTTACAATGCAGTACTGCGGACTTTCAAAGCGGCAAGAGCATTATTGGTTCCCGGAAACACGGCCAAAAAAATAAGCGAAGAAGCCTGGAGAATGATGGAGGCCGAAATGATCAAGTTGGGTTTGTTTACTGTTGACGATGTGAAAAATCAGGACAAGGAAAAACCACTTCATAAAAAGTATTTCCCGCATGGTACTTCTCATTACCTCGGACTAGATGTGCATGATGTGGGCAGTTATGACGAGCCTATCAAGCCGGGAATGGTATTTACCTGCGAACCAGGTCTTTACATTCCCGAAGAAAATATTGCCATCAGGATTGAGAATGATATACTGGTTACTGAAAACGGACCGGTGGATTTGATGGAAAATATTCCCATTGAGGCAGATGACATTGAAAGTATAATGAGTGATAGATAAATTAATTACAAACTAAAAACAACAAGGAGGAACAATTATGATTTTAACAAAACGATTGGGTGCAGAATTTTTTGGAACATTCTGGCTGGTATTTGGTGGTTGCGGTAGTGCCATTTTTGCAGCAGCTTTTCCCGATGTGGGTATTGGCCTGCTCGGTGTTGCGCTTGCATTTGGATTGACTGTATTGACGATGGTTTATGCTGTTGGCGGCATATCAGGCGGACATTTTAACCCGGCAGTATCATTTGGATTGTGGGCAGGTGGCAGATTTCCTGCCAAGGATTTAGTACCTTATATAGTAGCCCAGGTTTTAGGAGCTATTGTTGCAGCTGCTGCATTGTATTATGTTGCCAGCGGGCAAGAAGGTTATGGAGGAGGATTGGCTTCAAACGGCTACGGAGAGCATTCTCCCGGTGGCTACAGCTATATGTCGGCGCTGGTCATTGAGGTATTAATGACTTTCTTTTTCCTTTTTATTATTCTTGGTGCCACCGATAAAAGAGCTCCCAAAGGATTTGCGGGAATTGCCATCGGACTAACCTTGACTTTAATTCACCTGATCAGTATTCCAATTACCAATACATCGGTTAACCCAGCAAGAAGCACTGGGCCAGCTATTTTTGAAGCCATTTTTGGAAATGGTATTGCTTTAACACAATTATGGTTTTTCTGGGTTATGCCAATTATCGGCGCCATTCTTGCGGGAGTGGTTTACAAATGGTTTGAATCAAAAGGCGAAGAAGCGGAATAATATTGCCGGATTGTAAATCCAAAACCCTGTGGTTCGAAATTGCAAATTTCGAACAGCAAAAGTATTTACAGATCAAGAAGCTATTTTATCTCGAGCAGATAACTCTTTTTGAGCACATCTGACCTTGTTGCAGGATTGATGAATGACAGGGTAAGTGTACTGGTGTGGAATTCATCATAAGGTATAACTACTTCAAATTCAATACCCAGGTCATTTAGCTCTTCCAACCATCGCTGATTGGTAAAAATGTATTTTGGTTTATTTGCGTCCAGAATAGAATCCAATGCATGTTTGGTCTTGGCTCTTGGTAAAATCCTTTCAGAATAAAAATCCATGGATGGCCGGTGTGCCTTGTAAATCACCAAAGACTTGGGTTGAATGTCCCTTTCTTTAATATCGCTCCCTGCAACAGGTCCCGCCTGATAAGGATTTAAACCGGGATAGAAATGCGTATTCAAAATAAAGGCTACGCCAAGCATCGTGATAGCGGTTGTGGAAAAAATCCTGGTATTCTTACTGTCTTTGTTTAGTGAGGTGAAAAAATAATAGCTGAAGATAAACCAGGTCACAAGGTAAATCCACCACGAAGCATCAATGAAAATGAAAAAAGTCAGTACTATACCCACCCACAAAAGCATATTGAAAACGGCCTGGGAAACATAAAGTGCTTTTCCAAATCCTTCCCATTTAACCGGCTTAAATGACCGGGCAATCAAATCGCCTGTTAAAATAGCGACCAGTGGAAACACGACATATATATAATGTGGCAGTTTGTAAGACGACATCGACATGCCGATAAAAACAAGGGTGATACCACTTAAAGTTAAAATCTCGTTGTTTTTGGTTTTTTGAAAAAGAGAAATCCACTTCCTGACGTAGGCAACTAAAGCCAGTATTGTCCAGGGAATGAATGACCAGAGGAAAGAATGCACAAAGAAAAACGGCCCTGAATTGTCCACCCAATAATTTTCGCCCGTGAGCCTGCCGAAACTTTGCGTCCAAAAATAAAATTCCACGCCTTTCATTCCATACTGGTTGTATAAACCAATTGTCATTGGGAGCAGTACAATTGCGATTATCACCAAACCCAGTAACCATTCAGGCCGGAAAAGATCCTTCCATTTTCCTTTGAAAATAAGATAAGGGGTAAAAGCCAAAACCGGAACCACCAAACCGATCGGGCCTTTGGTCAACATGGCCAACCCGATTCCAATAAATGCCCAAATAAAATTTTTAGCCCGTCGAAATTCGAGGTAATCATACAATTGCCAAATACTGAAAATAGTAAAACCCATGAGCATGGTATCCGTCCGCACGTCATGGTTAACAACAAAGTTCCCGAAAGTACTGGCGAAAATGATGGCAGCATACAGGCCGGTCTTTTCATTGTAAAGCCGTTTCCCTAGTTTATAAGTCGAGAATATTCCAAGGATATTAATGAGTATGGAAGGAAGCCGGTAGGCAAAATGATTGATTCCAAACAACGAGAAAAACCAGGAAGATAGCCAGAACAACAAGGGCGGTTTATCAAGGTATTCCCAATCGCGCCAGACCGGTTCGAGGTAATTGCCCGATTCTTCCATTTGCATCGCAATGGTTGCATATTGCGTGGCATCATTGTCCATCAGGTCGATATTCACGGCACCAATAACATAAATTGCTACGATGATCAATAAATAAAATATCGTATTGGTTTTTGTCATTTTCTATCAATAAAGATTCAAAAATAGAACAAATGCTTTGAAAGCCTCACGCCCACTTTTTATTAATTTTACCGACAATCAAAAAATCGAAACAATAAAATAATACAACATGTTTAAAAAAGAAGTTTATATCGACAGGCGTAACCGTCTGAAAAAAGAACTCGGCTCAGGTATCGCATTGTTTATGGGTAACGAAGAAGCCGCCTTTAATTATCCGGCAAACACTTACCATTTCAGGCAAGACAGCCATTTTCTCTATTTTTTCGGGCTCAATCATCCCGGTTTTGCGGGCGTGATAGATGTTGACAATGATACCGATTATATTTTCGGAAATGATTTTGATATTGAAGATATCATCTGGATGGGTGTTCAGCCAAGCCTGGCCGATATGGCTGCTGAAGTGGGCATAAGCAAAACAGCACCCCGCAACGATTTGGCTACTTTTTTGAAAAATGCAATGAGCAAAGGACAAAAAATCCATTTCCTGCCAACGTATCGTGGAACCACGGTAATACAAATGGCTGAATTATTAGGTAAATCGATCTCTGAAGTTAAAAACGGTGCATCTGTTGAGTTGATCAAAGCAGTGATTAAGCTGAAAGAAATTAAAGATGACGCAGAAATTGCAGAGATTGAAAAAGCCGTTGATATCGCTTACCTGATGCACACTACCTCCATGAAAATGGCGATGCCCGGCGTAAAAGAACAGGAGATCGCCGGAACCATTGAAGGTATTTCGATGGCGCTTGGCGGACCGGTTTCGTTCCCAATCATCCTGAGCATGGATGGGCAAACGCTGCACAACCATTATCATGGAAACATACTTGAAAAGGGAAGGATGATGGTTACAGACGCCGGTGCTGAAACCCAGCTTTGCTATTCGAGTGATATTACCCGGACAGTTCCTGTTGGTGGGAAATTTAATTCGCGCCAGAAAGATATTTACGAAACAGTTTTGAGTGCAATTGTCAATTCTACTGCGGCCACCAAACCCGGTGTTGAATACCGTGAAGTGCATATGCTTGCCGCGAAACATATTGTTGACGGACTAAAAGGTGTTGGCCTGATGAAAGGCAATATGGATGATGCTGTTGCTGCCGGGGCGCACACTTTATTCTTTCCGCATGGATTGGGCCATATGATGGGAATGGATGTACACGATATGGAAGGCCTGGGTGAAAACCATGTTGGTTATGACGAAAAAACCAAAAGGGCTGAACAGTTTGGGACAGCCTACCTGCGCCTTGGAAAAGTTTTAAAACCGGGATTTGTTATAACAAATGAGCCGGGCTGTTATTTTATCCCTACCTTAATTGACAAATTCAGGAGCGAAGGTAAATTCATGGACTTCATCAATTACGATAAAGTAGAAACATATAAGGACTTTGGCGGAATCAGGATTGAAGACGATATACTTGTTACCGAAACCGGCTGCCGTGTGCTGGGAAAACCAATTCCAAAAACTGTTGCCGATGTTGAAAGAACGATGGCCGAACCGAGGGAGTTTATTAAGCTTGAGGGTTATTTGTAGTACGCCATCGCACGCTGTTCGTGATTTACAATCGCGAACGAGAGGGAATACGATTTGTAATCGTTGAATTATAAATTCAAAGCCCTTAACTTCCAGATTTCAAATCTGGAAGAGCGGTGTCTGGCTATGACGGATTCGATATTCAAATAGCCACGATTGCACGAATGAAGATGACCCAATCTGCCGCATATTTTCAATGCGTGGCCATGACGTGAATGAGTTGGTGTTCGAATAGCACAAATCCCAAAACGCGAACTATTCTTAGCACCAAACTATTGTAGCTCATTTGAAAAAGTAATATGCTCAAATATTAACCACTATTGAGCTTTAAAAACTATATTTGTGAGCTTAAAATAGGAGATATGTTAAATGATAGAGAGTTAGATATAATTGAGATTATTAGGAAAAAAAACAAATGCTCTTCTAAAGAAGTATTCGAAAGCATCTCAATTTCTGTAAGTTATGCAACTGTAAAAAGAATATTGACAAAACTTACTAAGGAAAACCTAATTGCAACAAAAGGGAAAGGGAAAGGAACGAAATACCTGATATCATCAGCATACGCGTTAATTCAACCCATTGACATAGAACAGTATTACAAAAAGGAAATTGATGAAAGGGAAATAAAGGACAGTTTTAATTTTCAATTAATTACAGATGTCTTAAACAAACCTATAATATTCACAGAAATTGAATTGCATAAACTACAAATCCTTCAAGGCACATATACAAATAATGTTTCTCAGCTTTCCGAAACCGAATACAAAAAGGAATTAGAAAGACTAGCGATTGACTTAAGCTGGAAATCATCGCAAATTGAAGGAAATACTTATTCACTCCTTGAAACAGAAAGATTATTAAAAGAAAAAGAAACCGCATCGGGAAAGACAAAGGATGAAGCAATTATGCTTTTGAATCACAAAGATGCTATCGACTTCATAGTTGAGAACCCTGACTATTTGACTCCGTTATCAATATCTAATATTGAAGATATTCACAGCATTTTGATCAAGGAATTAGCCATTGATAAGAATTTAAGAAAAAGAAGAATCGGCATTTCAGGAACGAATTATCGTCCTTTGGACAATGAATTTCAAATTACTGAGGCACTCTTAAGTACGTGTAAATTGATTAATAATAAAGATAATACATTCGAGAAGGCCTTGTTAATCCTGGTTCTAATATCCTACATCCAGCCATTTATGGACGGAAATAAAAGAACTGCCCGGATTATTAGTAATGCAATTTTAGTGAATAACAATTATTGTCCTATTTCATTTAGAACTGTTGATTCAATAGATTATAAAAAGGCAATGTTGCTATTCTATGAACGAAACAACATTTCGGCGTTTAAAGAAATATTTATTAATCAATTTGAATTTGCTGTGAAAACTTATTTCTAAGAAAGAAAAAACGAGCTATAAAATTGATGCAATTTTTTAAAATTGGAACCACAATTAAACCCATATTCTACCTCTTTTAACTTTCAGCGAACCACAACCGATTGATAAATAACTTGCGTTTCAGGGGATACTTTTACGGAAATCTTAATGAGATAGATTCCTTTTGAAAGCGGCCTGTTAATCTCTACTTTTTGAGATGATGTTTTTACAGAATAAACCACAACACCAAGAGAATTTATTATTTCAATTTCTTTGATGATCCCCTCACTCTCAACAGTAAACTTGCCCGTATTGGGAACAGGGTAAATTTTTATTAATTGGTCAGCAGATGTCGTTTCGCCGAACCCAACACAATTATCAACATAGATAGAATCAGTAGCTGAATTGATGCAGTTGTTTCCATCTTCTAAAGTATAAGTGACCGAATTCCAGCCAATAGGGGCTTCTTCCGGTGTAAAAATCCCTTCCGGGGAAACTGCCTCGCCGTTAAAAATACCGCCTCCAGGTTCCGCAGTTAATTGTACCGGTGGTTCATCTTCATTACAGAGTTCTTCGGGCCAGTTCCCAAGGATTATTTCCGGTAGAGCATTTACGGTAACCGAAACGTTGTCGTAAGCAAACTGTACCCCGTCAGTTAATTGCAAATAATAAACTGTTGAAACCTCAGGGGCGACGACCGGGTTTGGTTCGGTTGATACAAATCCTGGGGGATTGGAAGTCCATTCGTATTCATAATCACCGGTACCGCCGTTAACCAGAATGTTTAGCTGGCTGCTGTCGCCAAAGCAGATGGTATCAGACATTGCGGTTAACGACATTGTCAGAAGTTCGTAAACTGTTATGTATTCCAGCTTTGTTTCAATGCTTGTTCCAGCCACATTCGTACTGTAGAAGGTAACATCGTAAATACCTGTCAAATCAAACATTACATTGGGATGCTGAGATGAAGAATCGGTACCGTTCACGTAAGTAACATAGTCAGGATCGAAGACCCATTCCCATTCAACAGGTGAATTGGCAGAAATATCGGTAAAGTGAACCGTATCGGCCAAAGTTGGCATTGTATTGTCAGCCACAAACCCGGCTTCCGGGGGCACCACCTCCATTCCCTCCGACATGTTGAACGAATAGATCAATGAGAAATCCTGCATACCGTCGGCAAGTTCACCGTCATAGTCAATAAAAATGCGGTAACGATCTCCCGAATCCGCCGCCGGAATGTAAACAACTTCCACGTTGTCAACATTATTTTCAGAAATGTTGGTGGCCGAATTGGAAGGGTTGTCCTTATCCAGTTTCCACGGGTGAAAAAAAGTGCTGTCAGAAAGCTTAATGATAATAAGGTCGAGGTCGTTAACAAGCATGATATCAGGAGGGTCGAGAGAGGGCTCCGGTGGAGAGCCCGGCGGATCGGTCCATGCCAGCGTCACTTTTATCTCACCCGTATCTGCTGCAATAAACTCATAAACATAAACTTTGTATTCGTTTAAAGTTTTTTCGATGATCACTTCAGCCGTGTCATTCTCTGAAATCTTCAAAGCCGCTTTTTTGGTATTCATCAGTCCCCAGCCAAATTCATAGTCAGGCCCGGGTGACGTGCCGGCTTCATCGGCAGTATGAATTACCAGGGTCTTTACTGTTGCGGCTTTCATAAAATTACCTTCTCCGTTTAGGGCCTTATAATGTTGCTGCAAAAGTGCAACAGATCCTGCAACCGAAGGCGTTGACATTGACGTACCGCTTGCATTTCTGTAAGCATCGTCCGAACTGCTGTTTGTCGAGTATAATCCCACCCCGTTTGCCGAAATATCAGGTTTGATTCTTCCATCATCGGCGGGTCCCCAACTGCTGAAACCGCTCATGATAACATCCGAAGGCTGGGTATAACCTCCCGGAATATCCCTGACAGCGGCAACCACTATGTTGTTTTTGGCAATACCAAGCTGGTCGATGCAATCGTAAGGGCCGTCGCAGGGGTAGCTGCCATCACCGCACTGGTTCCGGTCGTTTCCGGCTGATTTTACAATAAGAAAGTAGGGTGCATTGTAAACGATGTTGTCCCATGTTTCGGCACTTTCATCATAAAATCCAAAAAGATAATCTTCCTGGTCGCTGATAGCGGGGTCGCCCCACCAGGTATTTCCGCCTTCCCAGCCCCTGAGCCATCCGTACGAATGGTTGCTGATGATGGCACCGGCTTCGGCTTCGGTTGCCATTTCCCCGTTAAAATCGTTCCAGTCGAAAGCAATAAGATCGGCAGCCCAGGCCATTCCTTTTGCAGCAGAAACCACTCCCGAAGCGATGATGGTACCGCCTACATGGGTTGAATGCCATGATACTCCAGCTCCGTCACCGCTGGCAGCCCTGCCGCTGAATTCCTGGTGTGTAAGCCGTGGTGACCCTGCATCCCACTGGTGTACAGTAATATCATCGCCATCGAGATCCAGCCCCGCCTCGCCTCCCGGATAAACTTCATCGGTGGATATGGTTTGGGCTGATATAGCATTGCCGGCGATAAAGTACTGCGGGTTCCCGGATTTGTCAATATACTGAAGTTCGATAATCTTATCACCAACAATTACCCTTTTGGGAATATTGTATTTCGCCGAGTATTTTTCAACAACCTTTTTTCGGGCCTGCGACTTCAGTTGCTCTTTTTCAGCAATTCGGCGCAGGGCAGGATTGTTTGATTCGACCTGTGATTTTAATGCGAATATGCCGGCTAGGAATATGATGAAAATAAAGTAGAATTTGAAAGTGTCCATTTTACAGCAGGATTATTACAAGTAATGTCCGGCTGTAAAGATAGTGAATACGGGGGGAGGATGCTAAATATCCCGAATGAATTCATGATTAACTAAATCTTAACAAATTGTTTAACAGGCGATACGAATATTATGGTAATCAACTGACTAAATGTCGTAGAATTCTAAATAGCGTTGAAAATTTAATCCTGACAAAGTCCTTGCATTTTGAGGACTTTGGTCAGCCGGAGGGCAGGTTTGTCACTGGTGAATGATAAATTGTGGTTTAATAATGTTAATAAAGAAGGTTAAATGACTGACTATAAATGGGAATGGCGAGCCAGGCGGCCCGCCATATTTTCCCAGATTAACCAAAACTATCGCCTAATGAAAATAGGGAAGTACTTTAATAACTACAAAAATCATGCTAAAATTGTGCGTTTCATTAAAAAATGATAACTAATTTTATTTACACTGTAAATGTAAGTAAAAAAGCATTACATAATTTTATTGAATGAACACCTCATGATTTTCCCTGATTATATTGTTGTTAACCTGTTTCAAATAAATAAGAGACTGCTGATTGCGAGCAGCCTCTTATTGGCAAAAATAGATTCTCGTTTAGTCAGTTCCACATTTGCCTTCTCCACATTTACCTTCACCGCACTTACCTTCAGAAGTTTTCTTCTTTGATTCGGAAGTTGTGGTTGTTTTTGACTCTTTTGATTTGTCGTCACCACATTTTCCTTCTCCACATTTTCCAGCGTCGGTGGTCTTGGTATTTTTCGCAGTTGTTGTTGCTGATGTTTTTGACTCTTTTGATTTGTCGTCACCACATTTACCTTCACCGCATTTACTTTCTTTGGTTGCTGTTTTTGATTCTGTCTCAGTGCCGCATTTAGAAGCGAGTACATCTCCACCATCAGGAGTAACACTACTCAGGTCAATTACCTGGATAATAACATCATTTGTTGTTACGATCGAAGCAGCATTCGCTGTTGATGTAAATGTTAGCAGGACTCCTGTGAGTACAACTGCCGTAAATAAGCTGATTTTTTTGATTTGATTTTTCATTGTTTGTTAAATTATTAAGTGATTAATGTTTCTTGTTTTGTATGACTGTATAGACGTCACTTATTTGTATTCCTTACAAATAACGAAATTAATTTGGGAAAGGTTGCTGAAATTAACTGTTAATAACAAAAAAGGTCAAGGGGAGATTTCTAATTTTCCTTCAGTGTTGCATCAAGTGTTTCCTGAATTTCCTCTTTTTGTTCGTGGGTAAGATGTTCATTAAGATTGTCTTCATCAATATTTTTGATATCCTCTAATTGACTGTTTATAATCTTGGATTGATCGGCAAATGCGCGACAAAATTTGCACGAGGCCAGGTGCATTTTTAGCTGCACTCTTTTTATGCAACTCAATTTTACAAATTCACTTTTCGTAACTAAAGAAGAAGCATGCTCACAATCAAGCATAATACTGTTCATTCCTTTCATCAAAATTTCCTTCATTTCACTTACTTAAGCCAATTGATTTCGATACATTCCCTAAGCTTCAGACGGGCTCTGTGTACCATAACCCAGAGGTTGGACGGGGTACAACCCAATTCCTTACACACTTCATCGCTATTTATTTCCTCGATAAATTTGAGCACAAAAACTGCTTTCCATTTATCAGGCAAAGTGGACAGGCATTTTTGGAGAATGGCACTGAATTCCTTTCGGTGAATCGGATCATCCAGTTCACTGGGCCACTCTTTGGGGGCTCTGTCCATGATCCATTGCCCTTCCCCTGCACCTTCACTTTGGAAAGGTTTTATGTATTCTGAAGTGGTTATTTCTTTTTTTGTACTCGATTTTCTGTAATGATCAATCACTTTGCGTTTAAGGATAGATATAAGCCAGGTGATTTCAGAACTCTTTCCCTTAAATGAATACATGGCTTTTAGACCGGCAACAAAGGTGTCCTGCACCAGGTCTTTTGCTAAATCATTGGACTGAACCCGGCTAAAGGCATAGTTAAAAAGGTAATCTCCATGCTTGCCAACCCACAATTCAGGATTGAGCGTATTTTTATTCTCTTCAGTTTTTTGGTCGTTTGAGCTCATAAAGTTGGAAAAAGGATTGTAAAGATAACATTAACTGAAACAACCGAAGTTGCTTTTTGGTTTTTTAACCGTGTGTTAAGTTAATGTTAAGTGTAGGATTGCAATAAAATCCTTAGAGGATTTAGCTATCAGTTTTATATCCCAACCTTCCACTGCTGGAGGGGCTAGTAAAAACTTTGTCGTAACTTTGTAATTCCTTTGCAGGAGTGTGAAAAAGCAGAAAATGGAAAATTACAATACAGAAATAAAAAACGATCAAAATATAACTTATGCCAGGGGTTGCTGTGTTATGAAAAACACAGATCGTTCACACCTGGCTGTCAATCAGCAGGGTTGCTGCAAACTATCCTCTTTTAATTGGTTAACTGATATAAATAATCCTGACAAAGATCAGGACTTGAATATTATTGAGGTGCGTTTTAAAAATGGGCGAAAGGATTTTTTCGTGCATACGAATGAAATGTCATTCAAGGAGGGTGAAATAGTAGCTGTTGAGGCATCTCCCGGACATGATATTGGTATCGTCTCACTCACCGGTGATGTTGTCAGGTTGCAAATGAAGCGGAAAAAAGTTGATCCTGAGACAAAAGAACTAAAACGGATATTCAGACATGCACGGACCATCGATATCGAAAAGTGGAATGATGCAATATCCCGCGAAGATTCAACCATGCATAAAACCAGGGTTATTGCTTTGGATATTGGCTTGGAAATGAAGATAAATGATGTTGAATACCAAGGTGATAAGACAAAAGCGATATTTTATTATACGGCCAGCGAACGGGTTGATTTCAGGGAGTTGATACGGAAATTGGCTGAATCATTCAGGATCCGAATAGAAATGCGGCAAATTGGGGTTCGCCAGGAAGCTGCCAAGCTTGGCGGAATTGGTTCATGTGGCCGCGAACTTTGTTGCTCTTCATGGATGAGTGGCTTTCAGAGTGTTTCGACAAACGCAGCCCGCGTGCAGCAACTTTCACTCAATCCGCAAAAGTTGGCCGGGCAGTGTGGCAAATTAAAATGTTGCCTGAATTATGAGGTGGATGATTATATCGATACACTTAAAAAATTCCCCAACGATCGCATTCGGCTGAAAACAAAAAAGGGAGACGCAATTCATCAAAAGAACGATGTATTCAGAAAAGTGATGTGGTATGCTTACACAGAAGATTCTAATAGCATGATGGCCATACCAATCGATAAGGTAAGGGATATTATTGCTTTAAACCGGAATGGGAAGCGGCCTGCGGATTTGGAAGGTTTTGCACAACAGCATGAAGTGAAAAGTAATATTGATATATCAGGCAATGATGATTTTGTTAGTTTCATTTAATTGGATTCCACGAATCTGAACAATAATTTTGATTATTTCGCATTGTATTTTCAAACGATAAAAATGGCCACCCGATCATTAGCGGTCTTTCTCTCAGTAATTTTGTTGTGCCATTTCACGGCCTGTAACATCGGTGCAGTTTATGATGAAAATGTGGCGATAGATAATGCGAAATGGTCTAAAAATAAAGGCATTTCATTTGAAGTGAATATTCCGGATACGCTTACCAGGTATGATTTTTTTGTTAACTTCCGTCATACAACTGACTACCGCTATCAAAATTTTTATATTTTTTTAGAAACGCATTTTCCCAATAATAATATCACCCGCGATACGATTGAGTTTATCCTGGCTGACCAGATGGGCAAGTGGTTGGGAAAAGGATGGGGCAACGTGAAGGAAAATGATATTTTATTAAAATCGGGTTTAACCTTTCCTTTATCGGGTGGGTATATGTTTGTAATTGAGCATGCCATGAGGGCTGATACGCTGGTGGGGATTAGCAATATTGGTGTTAGGATCGAGAAAAGCAATTAATCCATAAAAGAAAATGACCGAAGAAGAAAAATCAAAGAACAAAATATTAAATTATTTATTAAAATTCTGGCTTATTGTGTTAGGCATATTGTGTTTGACAATACTTTTTTTCTATGGTATTTCTAATGAATGGTTTGGCTCAATGCCATCTTTTGAAGAGCTGGAAAACCCCAAAAGTAATCTTGCCACCGAAGTCATCTCGTCAGATGGTGTTGTTTTGGGAACTTTTTTCATCGAAAATCGCTCCAATGTCGATTACAGGGATATTTCTCCAAATCTGGTAAATGCACTAAAGGCCATCGAAGACATTCGGTTTGAAGAACATTCTGGCATCGACCAAAAGGCGTTACTCCGTGTTTTTTATGGTGTAGCCACCGGTAAAAGTAAGGGGGGTGGCAGCACGCTTACACAGCAGTTAGCTAAAAATCTTTTTCCAAGGGGTCGTTTAAATACACCGCAGCTTGTGTTAAGAAAATTCCAGGAGTGGGTTACTGCTATTAAGCTTGAAAGAACCTATTCAAAAGAAGAGATTATTGCAATGTACCTGAATACGGTATTTTATGGGCATAACGCCTATGGAATTAAATCAGCTGCGGCCACTTTTTTTGGCAAAACACCCGACTCGTTAAATCTGCAAGAAGCAGCCCTGATGGCCGGCGTGGTAAATGCACCAACCAGATACAGCCCGATAAGTAATCCGGAGCGCTCGTTAGAAAGAAGAAATCTAGTTTTAAGTCAAATGTTAAAATATGAGTACATCGATCAGGCGCTTTTTGATACGGTAAGTCAACTCCCATTGGGAGTCTCAAAATACAGCATGCTTGATCATAACAGGGGGCTGGCAACATATTTCAGAGAATATCTTCGGGGTGAAATGAAGAAATGGTGCAGCAATCATTATAAGCCGGATGGAGAACCTTTTAATTTATATACCGACGGTTTAAAAATTTATACTACGATAGATTCGCGAATGCAGCAATACGCTGAAGAAGCTGTATTTGAGCATATGTCAAATGATCTTCAACCTACCTTTTTTAGCCATTGGGAAGGCCAGGAAAACGCTCCTTTTGTTTTTGAAACCGAAAAGAAAGAGGAAGTGAAAGAAGCGATTAATAAGATTATGGATCAGGCCATGAGAAGAAGTGAACGCTACCGTAGGTTACGAAAAGCGGGTGTTGATATTGATTCCATTAAAATAATATTTAATACACCAACCCAAATGCGAATTTTCAGCTGGGATGACCAAATTGACACGCTGCTATCACCAATGGATTCCATACGATATTACAAGTATTTTTTACATGCGGGCCTGATGTCGGTTGAAACGAAAACCGGTTTTGTTCGCGCCTATGTAGGAGGCATTGATTACAGGTATTTTAAATATGATCATGTTACACAGGGTCAGCGGCAGGTGGGTTCAACCTTTAAACCGTTTCTTTACACACTCGCCATGCAGGAGGGAGAATATTCACCATGTTACAAAGTGCCAAATATATCATACAGCGTCGAACAATATGATGGAACTTTCTGGACACCCCGAAACTCATCAAACGATAGGATTGGCGAAGAAGTAACCTTGAAATGGGCATTGGCAAATTCCAATAACTGGATTTCTGCTTATTTAATCAAAAGGTTTTCCCCTCAATCTGTTATAAATATGGCGCGTAATATGGGTGTCACTTCCCGAATGCCGGCAGTTCCGGCCATAGCGCTCGGAACACCCGACCTGTCACTGTACGAAATGGTAGGTGCGATGAATACCTTTGCAAATCAGGGCGTTTATATCAAACCAATGTTTATAAGGAAGATTGAAGATAAAAACGGAAATGTAGTCGAACGTTTTATTTCTGAGAAAAAAGAAGCCATGAATGATGTAACAGCCTACAAAATGATTGAGTTGATGAAAGGTGTGGTTGAAAGCGGAACCAGTATCAGGCTCCGCTACAAATATGGTTTTAACAACCCGATAGCAGGCAAAACAGGAACTACTCAAAATCAATCAGATGGTTGGTTTATGGGAATTACGCCCGAGTTAACAAGCGGCGTATGGGTAGGTGCTGAAGATCGGAGTGTCCATTTTAGAACGATTACACTCGGTCAGGGAGCCAACATGGCTTTACCTATCTGGGCCCTGTTTATGCAAAAAGTATATGCTGACCCATCATTGGGGATTGGCAAAGATGATTTCGTGAAACCCTTAAAAGACGTTTTAATTGAGTTTGACTGCGAAAAGTATGACCGACAAAATCAGGTTGGAATCGATGTAACGAATGAGGAAGAAGAGGAGTTTTAGAAAGCAATAGATTCACATCATTTTTCGTAAAAGTGCATTTCCAAAATATATTCATACACCTTGTCAGGCATCCAATAAGCCATATTTATTTTCGCTTTTATGCCACTGCGGATAAAACTTGAAGAGATTTCCATCAAAGGCGCATTGTATACTTTTATGCGCTGATGACCCTCAAATTGTCCCAATGAAAATCCTGGCCGCGGATATATATATAAATTGTATTGACTAAGAATTTCTTTATAATTTTTCCATTTGTGAAAAGTGGGGAAGATATCTGTACCGCAAATGATAGCAAACTTATGTTCAGGATATTTTTCATGTAACCAGGCAAGCGTATCAACTGTGTATGAAGGCTGAGGCATCTTAAATTCGATGTCATCTGCCCAAAGTTTTGGATGATCTTCCAATGCCAATCTGACCAGCGACAAACGATGGTAATCAGCCAACAACGTTTTTTTCTCTTTTAAAGGATTATGGGGAGATACGATAAACCGGACTTCATCAAGATCTGTAAATTCAAGCATATAAGAAGCAAGAATCAGGTGCCCCTGATGTATTGGATTGAACGATCCAAACAATAGTCCGACCTTTTTATGTATTTTCTTATTCATAAAACAGCTTAAGGTTTGAGTAGGATTTTCCCGTTGCTCATATTTCCAAGGTATATTTTCAACCCCTGAACAATATCTTTAAAATTGACGATGCCTTGAATTTTTGTGTGCAATATACCTTCAATAAACATTTGCTGAAGCTCATTCAAAATAATACTGAAGTCATCTGTTTCGATTTCTGATTTCCAATCAACAAGGTTAAAACCTGAAATGATTTTATCATTGAAAATGATTTCCATGGCATCAATTTCTGTGATCATTTTGTTAGACAAACCCCCATAAACCACTAACTCAGAATCATTTGGCATGGCATTAAAAATAATACCGGAATTTGGTCCGCCAACAGCATCAAAAGCGGTGGTGGCATTTAATTGATGAGCCATATCCCGTAGTTGTATTTGAAAGTCATCATCTTGCTCAACAAAAACATGTTTAAATCCCTCTGCTAATAAAATATCAGCCGTATTTTGTTTACGAACAATGTTGATTACTTCAATTCCGTTTATTTTTGCAATCTGTCTTATAAAAGCGGCAACCTGACCCCCGGCGGCATTCTGAATGATTGCCTGACTTTCTCTAAGTTGAGCGATCTGCATCAACGCGTACGCGGTAAATGGATTTACACTAAAACAAGCTGCCTGATCCATATCCATTGCCTCATCAAGTACCAGAATATTGTGTCTATGACCGATAAAATGATCAGCCCATGTGCCATCAATATCATCCTGAATAAAGCAGCTGACTTTTTTGCCGATGAGGTTTTTCATCCTCTTACCTGCGTCTACAACTGTTCCTGATCCTTCAAACCCTGGTACGGCAGGCAGTTTTTTTACAATATTATAGCCACCTTGAATGAAGGCAATATCTGATGGATTGCATGACGCAGCATAGGTTTTGATTAATACATCATCATCTCCCAATTCCGGAAGTGTTCTGTCAGCTAACTTCAGACTTAAGATAGCGCGGAGTATATTTTTGTTATATGACGGCAAAACAATAGATGACATATTGCAAAATTTCTTAGTTATTTATAAATTTTGAAATCAAATCGACAATTTCTTTTTTGGCTTCTGTCAAATTATCATTAATAATTGTAACATCAAATTTATCCTCATAAGTTAATTCAAGGTCAGCCTTTTCGATACGGGTAGTTATATCCTCCGAATTATCAGTTGCCCTGCCTATCAACCTTTGTTTAAGAGCATCAATGGATGGTGGTTTTATAAAAATTGCCAAAGCATCATTGCCAAATTTACTTTTAATGGAAACGCCGCCAGCAACATCAACATCAAAT
>JAUXBM010000060.1 GCA_030619415.1 Chlorobiota bacterium | reverse complement strand
ATCTTTGAGAAAGGAACCACAGGATTCTTAAAAAAGCTACCGGCATTGCCAAGTAAATGCGGTTCGGGAAGTTTTGAGCGTCGAATCGATTTTACAGCTTCACTTACTTCTTTTACATTAATTAAATCTTTTTCCTGAAAGGCAATTTTCAGTGGTCCATATTCCAAATTCAGTAACGGCAGCTTTAGCAACCGCAGGAGAATGCTGATAATGAATAACCGCCCCTTAAATTTGGTTTTGAATATACTGCTCCGATAACCAAATTCACAATCTGTATTTGTGAATGTTTTAACTTCCCCGGTTTGCAAATCAAATGCTTCGAGGCTGACCATTGCCTCGTTAAATTCCACACCATAGGCACCTATGTTCTGAACGGGCGCCGCACCAACCGTTCCCGGAATCAGGCTCAGGTTTTCCAGTCCGCCCCATCCATTCTCAACGGTATGATCAACCAGGCCTGACCAGTTTTCACCACTATTCGCCCGTAGATAAACAAAGTTATCATCCTCTTTTTCGACTTTAAATTTCCTGATCTGGTTGAGCAAAACCAAGCCTTCATAATGTTTAGTGAACAGCACATTGCTACCCTCACCAAGCACCAGAAGTGATGAATCATTCAATTGATCTTCTTCATAAAGTTCTGCCAGGTCAGCCTGAGAAGTGATGATTGTTAAACGCCTGGCAAAAACTTCAATACCGAAAGTATTGAAAGGTTTTAAGCAGAAATCTTCCTTGATCAACATATTTTCAAAGGTAGGGAAATGAGGCAATAAAAAAGAGGAAAATTAGTTATTGAAAAAACCAGAAGCCAATAACAATTTAGCCTTCCTAATTTGAGAAAGAAAGTCATCGTTTCGGTTATTAACGACCTTGTTACCGACCAGCGTGTGAACAAAACCTGTCGCACACTTTCGGGAATGGGGTTTGAAGTTTTGCTCGTTGGTAGGAGACTTAAAAACAGCATGCCCATTGACGACCGGCCGTATGCCACTCACCGAATGAGACTGCTTTTCACGAAAGGTCCATTGTTTTATTCCTGTTTTAATGTTCGGCTTTTCTTTTTTCTGTTTTTCCGAAAAGCGGACCTGCTTGTTTCAAACGATCTTGATACACTTCTCCCAAATTTTTCAATAAACAAATTAAAAAGTATCCCATTGGTTTACGACAGTCATGAGTATTTCACAGAAGTCCCGGAATTGGTAAATAGAAAAGGCATTCAAAAAATATGGAAGTCCATTGAAAAATGGATTTTTCCAAAATTAGAATCTGTAATTACGGTAAATGACTCGATAGCGACACTTTTCGAAAACGAATATGGTATCAGACCGGTTGTGGTTAGAAATATTTCTATGACACCAGTGGTAAAAAATCTAAAAACCAGGCAGGAACTTGGTTTACCGGTTGACAAGTTTATTTTAATCCTGCAGGGCTCTGGGATTAACATACAACGTGGTGCAGAAGAGTTGGTTGAGGCCATGCAATACGTTTCGGATGCAGTGCTATTGATTGTTGGTGGTGGTGATGTTTTGGGCAAGTTAAAAGAAATGGTTATCGCTTTTCAGCTCGAAGAAAAAATATTTTTCAAACCGAAGCAACCTTATGAGCAATTATTCAATCTAACCTATATAGCTGATCTAGGTTTGACACTTGATAAAGATTCAAATATAAACTATCGCTACAGCCTGCCAAACAAACTGTTCGATTATATCCATGCAGGGATTCCTGTGTTAGCTACGCCATTGACCGAGATAAAAAAAATAATTGAAGAATTCGACATCGGTGATTTTATACCAGATCATCAACCAATAAATATTGCTGATAAAATAAATGAAATTATAGCAGATCAAGACCAACTAGAGGGGTGGAAAAATAATACTATTTTTGCGGCCTCCCAATTGAACTGGGAGCGGGAAGAACAGGTCCTGAAAGGCGTGTTTGCCAAATATGTCTGACCTACATTTACATATTGTCTCATTCGACATTCCATACCCCGCCAATTATGGTGGAGTAATCGATGTATTTTATAAGGCCAAAGCACTTGCCGGGAAAGGCGTTAAAGTACATCTGCATTGTTTCAAGTACGGAAGAAAACACAGTGATCTGCTCGAAGAACTTTTTTTTGAAGTCAAATATTACAAACGCGACATTTCAAAAAAACACCTGATAAAGAGCATCCCTTACATTGTTAGTTCACGAGTTTCGGAAGAGTTGGTGAATAATCTTTTACAAGACAACTACCCCATTTTAATGGAGGGCCTGCACACCTGCAGTTTACTTGAAGAACCAAGGCTGGATAACAGAAAACGTATTGTCAGGACCCACAATATTGAACACGAGTATTATCAGAATCTCGGCAAAGTAGAAACCGACATTTTCAAAAAGTATTACTTCCACAACGAAGCAGCGAAATTAAGGCGGTACGAAAAAGTGCTTAAGACGGCTGACCTCCTGCTTGCCATATCAAAAAACGACGAGGACTATTTCTCATCAAAATATGACAATGTAGATTTCATCCCTGCCTTTCATCCTTTTAAACACGTGAATAGCAAACCAGGAAAAGGCAAATATGTGCTATATCATGGGAACCTTTCTGTTGCCGAAAATTCCAATGCAGCAAAGTTTTTGATGAACAATGTTTTTGACGATTTGAATGTTCCGTTTAAGGTAGCCGGTCTGAGGCCTCCACGCCATTTGATCAATCAGGTGAATGACCGTAAAAATATCGAATTGATTGCCGATCCAAGCGATGAAAAACTGCATGATCTGATTGAGAATGCCCACATCAATATATCGATAACAGCACAGCGGACCGGCTTAAAACTGAAGCTCTTAAATACACTTTATAACGGACGTTTTTGTCTCGTTAACGACAAGATGCTCAGTGGAAGCGAGCTGGATGATTTATGCATTATTGCCAACAATCACGGGTCTATGAAGCGAAAAATAAAATTGCTGTTTGATGAGGACTTTCGTGAGGATAGCGTCGAGGACAGAAAGGCAAAACTTGGCACGATCTACAACAATGGTAACAATGTTGATCACCTAATCAAGCTTATTCGCTGAGCTTATCACGCTTCCATCTTCGCATTTCACAATTATACCAGGGAATTTATGAATGAGGTTGTAATTATGGGTGGCCATGATTACTGTTCTACCTGATTCACAAATTTTGATGAGCAAGCGCATTATTCCATTTGACGTTTCAGGATCGAGGTTGCCGGTGGGTTCATCAGCAAGAATTACCTCGGGTTCGTTTAACAATGCCCTGGCAATGGCTATTCGTTGTTGCTCGCCACCCGATAACTGATGTGGCATTGTCTTTAGTTTTGAAATAAGGCCTACTTCATCCAATACCTGGATTACGCGCTGTTCTATTTTTTGCTTGTCTTTCCAGCCGGTCGCTTTGAGCACAAAAGAAAGATTTTCGCTGATGGTGCGGTCATCCAGTAGTTGAAAATCCTGGAATACGATTCCCAGTTTTCTTCGCAAAAATGGGATATCTTTCCTCTTGATCGATTTAAGTGTAAACCCGCAAGCTTCTGCTTCGCCTTGCTGAAAAGGCAAATCAGCATAAATTATCTGCAACAAGCTGCTCTTTCCGCTGCCTGTTTTCCCGATCAGGTAAACAAAATCACCTCGGTTGACTTCTAAATTTACATTGGCCAGGATGAGCTTGCTTTTTTGAAAAACTGAGAGTTCAGAAAAGCGGACAATTGCTTGATTTTCCACAGATAATAGTTTGTGGCAAAGATAGAAATTCCGACTAAGTACTAAACCAAACCTGTGAAACCCATAAAAGCCAGGGCCAGGATTCCGGCGACAACTAAAGCGATTGGAACTCCACGCATGCCTTTAGGTACTTCCATCAAATCGAGGTGTTCGCGAATACCGGCAAAAAGAACGATTGCCAGCGTAAATCCAATCGCATTCGCGATGGAAAAAACAACACCTTCCAGTAAGCTGAAGTCTTTTTGAACAGTCAAAATAGCGACCCCTAAAACTGCACAGTTGGTGGTGATTAATGGGAGAAAAACGCCGAGTGCCTGGTACAATGGAGGACTGATTTTCTTTAAAATAATTTCAACCATCTGCACCAAAGAGGCAATTACGAGAATAAAAACGATGGTCTGCATAAAAGCCAGTCCGAAAGGATTGAGCACATAATATTGTAAAACCCAGGTTACAATGGTGGCTAACGTCATGACGAATAAAACAGCGCCACCCATTCCCACCGAAGTGGATATTTTCCCCGAAACACCAACAAACGGGCAAATTCCCAGAAATTGCGCAAGAACAATGTTACTTACAAATATGGCCCCTATAATGATTCCAAAATATTCCATGCTTCCTAAAAATTACGATGTTTTAGTCATTTTATTCATCAATGCAATCAAGTATCCGAGTGCAATAAATGCGCCGGGGGCAAGTACAAAAACCAGCATTAAATCACCCTCAATAAATTTGAATCCGAAAAAAGCACCACTACCCAATAACTCACGCACACCACCGAGTAATGTCAGGGCAAAAGTAAATCCAAGTCCCATTCCCAATCCATCGATCATGGATGATCCGATGCTTTGTTTTGAAGCAAATGCTTCGGCCCGGCCAAGTACAATACAGTTCACAACGATTAGAGGAATAAACAGACCGAGCGCATCGAACAAGGCGGGTGTGTATGCTTGCATGGTCAATTCAACAATAGTCACAAATGTGGCGATGATTACAATAAATGCCGGGATTCTTACCTTGTCGGGTATAATATTTTTAATCAGGGAAACGGCGAGGTTCGACATCACTAAAACAAAAGCAGTGGCCAATCCCATTCCCATTCCATTTATTGCTGAGGTAGTTACTCCCAGTGTTGGACACAAACCCAACAGCAATATAAATACCGGGTTCTCCTTGATGAATCCTTTTGTAAAATTTTGTACCTGGTTCATGTTTTATGTTTTAATGTTAGACCTAAGATGCAAGACCTTAGACCTAAGACTTGGTTCTTAGAATAATGTTAAAATGAAACTATACATCTTACCTGTTTTAGATAATGACCTTCTGAGCCCAAAAATCATTTTTTGGACTTCCTGAATATCATTCGAAAAATTATTAAAGTCCTCTTCTGAAATGTGTTCCAGATCAAAAGAAATGATGACTTGAGTCTCTAATTCATAAGCCGAAGACAGTGCGATGTTAAGAAATCTGCGAAAATCCTTGTTGCTATTTCTTCCAGATTCCTCTGCAATGTTTGAAGCAATGGATATCACTGCCCTTCTCATTTGGCTCACTATTTCAAACCGTTCATCTTGCGGATATTGTTTTGTAAGTAGAAATGTATTTTCAGCAAGCACTCTCGACTTTTGCCAAACCTTTAATTCTTTAAAATTGTGTTTAATCTCCATTACTTCTTCAATTTTTCTTCTTCATCTTAGGTCTTCTGTCTTAGGTCTTCTGTCTTAGGTCTTCTGTCATAGGTCATAGGTCTCAAGTCTATTTCTTCTCTTTTTCGTACGTACTATAAGCCCTCTGCACAGCATCACAAAAAGCCCTTGATGATATTGTTGCGGCTGTAATTGCATCTACATCCCCACCATCCTTGGAAACTTTTAGCACATATTCATGCGGGTTTTTCCCCATAAACTGATCAGGAAAATCTGATTTCTTTTTGTCCATTTTGTCACCAAGCCCAGGTGTTTCTTTGTGCGATAAAACAGCGGTATTGCTAATGGTTCCATCGTTGAGCAGGCCAACCATTATTTCAATATTCCCGCTGAACCCCTCATTGGTGTATGATTTAACAGCAACACCAATTTGTTCGCCACCCTTACTGGCATAATAAAAAGTCAGCGAATCGGCGCCTTCGGTAGCTGCAATCCTTTTTGTTGAAATCGTATCAAAATCAGGCAATACCGCTTTTATAGCAGCTTCCAGTTTTTTCTGTTTTGCGATGGCAATCGGTTCTTTGGTAACAGTATAAACACCTCCCAATGCCAGTGCAGCTACTGCTGCAACCAGGAATAAGGTAAGAACCATATTGATAAAATTCGATTCTCTTTTTGCCATTTTAGTTTTTTATTGCTGTTTCAAGCGTCCACGCTTGAAACTAATATTTATTCATTTTTAGCTTCAAGCGTGGACGCTTGAAACGGGATTTTAACAATTCTATTTTGGTACTGCAACATTTGGCTTTATACCAAACCTCCTCGGTTTAAATCCCTTGTTAATCAGTGGAACAACCGCATTCATCAAGAGGATCGCAAAAGAAACTCCTTCAGGGTACGCGCCCCATATCCTGATCAGGATCGTCAGCAATCCAACGCCAAATCCAAATACCAACTGACCGCCTTTCGTCATGGGGGATGTTACCATATCTGTTGCCATGTAAATTGCACCCAACAATAAACCACCTGTTACAAGATGGAACATCGGGTCAGCATTGTATTGAGGATCAATCAGCCATAGAATTCCTGAGAAAACAAAGACAGTCAGTAAAACAGACACCGGAATTTCCCAGGTGATGATCTTTTTCCAGATCATATAAAGCCCACCAAGTATCAATGCGATTGCTGATACTTCGCCCATCGACCCTCCCATTTGGCCTGTTAAATAATCGATAAATGGCGGCAAATCACTTTGCAGCTCAGTCATGCTTTTTCCTGCGTCTAGTCCTTCTTTCACAATACCAAGTGGTGTTGGCCCTGTAATAACGTCAGCCAATCCTTCGGTTATTGCTTTTGGTTTTGGCCATGAAGTCATCTGGACGGGGAAGGATATCAACAGGAAAACCCTTGCTACCAATGCCGGATTGAAAATATTTTTTCCAAGTCCGCCAAATGACATTTTCGCCATGCCGATGGCAACCAGCGCACCGATTACGACCATCCATCCCGGAAGGTTAGTCGGGACGTTGAATGCCAGTAAAATACCGGTTACGAGTGCTGATCCGTCAGCGATAGTTGAAGGTTCTTTGATGAGGTATTTTTGAATGATCCATTCAAAAACCAGGCAGCTTACCGTCGCCAACAACAATACCCGAACCGCGTCTAATCCAAAATAATAAATAGAAACCAGCATAGCGGGTGCCATGGCGATTACCACTCCATACATTATCTTTTTGGTTGATTCATCTCCTTGAATGTGTGGAGATCCCGATACAGTGAACATATTCATTTTGAACGCTTATTTCTTATTCCTGTTTCTGATTATTTGTCCTACTTTGCTCTTTCCCAGTCGTAAGTAATCAAGCAACGGAATATTTGCCGGGCAGGTGTACTGACAAGAACCACACTCAATGCAGTCCATGATCATTTCCTTTTCGGCAATTTCGTATTTACCAATTTTCGCTGATTTTGAAAGCAGGAAAGGTTCAAGGCCCATCGGGCAGACGTAAGTACACTTTGAGCAGCGAATACACGTACTCGGTTGTTTCCGGTGGGCTTCCTCTTTTTTCATCAGAAGTACACCCGACGAACCTTTTACTACCGGTATATCCAGCGATGTGACGGCTTTACCCATCATGGGTCCGCCACCAATAATTTTGCCTGTATCTTCCGGTAATCCTTCAGCAGCCTCAATCAACTCTTTTATGGGAGTACCAATTCGTGTCAAAAAATTAGATGGTTTCTTAACTGATTTTCCGGTAACAGTTACCACACGTTCAAACAGCGGTTTATTCTTTTGCACTGCCTCATAAGTCGAAAAAGCAGTACCAACATTCTGCACAACACAACCTACTTCGATGGGCAACTTTCCGGAAGGGACTTCACGGTTTACAACAGCTTTGATCAATTGCTTTTCGCCACCCTGCGGATATTGAACCTTCAGTGAAACTACTGAAACTCCTTCAAAAGATTTTGTGACTTCCCGCATGTGTGCGATGGCATCCTGCTTGTTATTTTCGATGCCGATAATGGCCTTATCAACCTTGAGCGCTTTCATCAGGATTTTGATGCCGACAGCAATCTCAGGCCCCTTTTCGAGCATCAACCTGTGGTCGGAAGTGAGGTAAGGTTCACATTCAACACCATTTATGATGAGGTATTCGGCCTTTTTTCCGGGAGGGGGCATTAATTTGACATAGGTTGGAAAAGTAGCCCCACCCATCCCGACAAGGCCGGATTGCTTTACCTTTTCGATAATCTCTTCGGGGCTTAAATCAATTTCAGTTTTTAGATCATCCGAACGGTCGATGTTTTCATCCCATTCATCACCCTCTACATTGATTACAATTCCAGGGCGTCTGAAACCTGTACCATCAATGAGGTTATCAATTTTTAATACGGAACCGGAAACAGGCGAATGGATATTGGTACTGATAAATCCGCTTGCCTCAGCAATGAGTTGCCCTACTTTGACTTTATCGCCCCTTTTTACCAGTGGTTTTGAAGGCGCACCAAGGTTTTGGCCCAGGGGCACCAGGGCCTGCTTTGGTACTACCAGTGTTTCAATAGCCGCACTGGAAGACAGTTTATTTTCCTTTGGATGTACACCTCCTAACGCGAATGTTTTTAAAATTCCCATACTTTCGGAATTATTCTTTACTGTTATCTTCTTCTGGATTGTTTTGTTTTGGAT
>JAUXBM010000127.1 GCA_030619415.1 Chlorobiota bacterium | reverse complement strand
TTAAACCAATTAAACACCAAAATGAAGCTGAAAAATCGCCTCACTAATTGCTGATTTCTTAACCAATCGATCATAAAAATTATAGGCCTACTTTTGAGGAAATATTTTTCATGAATTCTTTCGAAAATTTAAACCTGTCAAAACCACTTCAAAATGCAATCACTGAACTTGGTTTTGACCGGCCTACACCCATTCAAACAGAAGCTTGTCCTGTTGTCCTTTCAGGCAAGGATGTTGTTGGAATAGCACAAACAGGAACTGGTAAAACTTTTGCCTATTTGCTTCCAATACTCAGAGATTTAAACTTTTCGAAGCAACTCAACCCACGGGTTTTGATATTGGTTCCTACCCGTGAATTGGTTTTACAGGTGGTTGAGCAAATTGAAATCCTTACAACTTACATCAATCTCCGGGTGCTGGGTGTGTACGGCGGAACGAATATCAATACCCAAAAACAAGCTGTATCGAAAGGCGCCGACCTCCTGGTGGCGACACCCGGCCGGCTGTTTGATTTGGCAGTGAGCGGTGTGCTGCAACTAAAAGGGATCAAGAAGCTGGTAATTGATGAGGTGGACATCATGCTCGATCTTGGGTTCAGGCATCAGTTGACAAACATATTCGAATTGATACCCGAACGCAGGCAAAACATTATGTTTTCGGCCACTATGACTGAAGAAGTGGATGCGCTGATTGATGATTATTTTACCATTCCTGCCAAAATTTCAATTGCAGTTAGTGGTACTCCACTCGACAATATCGCTCAACAATGTTACCCGGTTATTAATTTTTATACCAAGGTGAATTTGCTGGCCCATCTATTACAGGATGAGGATGAATTCACGAAAACACTCGTATTCGTTTCGAGCAAGAAAAATGCAGATCGGTTATTTGAGGCCCTGGAAACTGACTTTGGGCCGGAGGCTTGTGTCATCCATTCCAATAAATCGCAAAATTACCGGTTTCGCTCAATCCGGGAATTTGATGAAGGTAAAAACAGGATATTGGTCACTACGGACGTGATGGCGCGCGGATTGGATTTGGACAAAATTTCTCATGTGATCAATTTTGACACGCCGAGTTATCCTGAGAATTATATGCACCGAATTGGACGGACGGGCAGGGCAGAGGAAGAAGGTAAATCTATATTGTTTTATACCGAAAAGGAAAAAGAGGCGAAAGAGTCCATTGAAAAATTGATGGATTACAAAATTCCCCTGTTAGAATTCCCGGAGGAAGTTGAGGTCTCAGAACAACTAACACCCGACGAGCGGCCAAAAGAAGCAGAAGTTAAATATATCCGAAATCCTGATATAGAATCCGGAGGTGGCGCCTTCCACGAAAAGAAAGAAAAGAACCTGAAAACCAACCAGGGAGGTTCTTATCTCAGGAAAGCAAAAAAATACAAAAGGCCTAAAACGCGGGGGGATAAAAATTTCAACAAACGCGGGAAAAAGAGATAATTTGAATTTCATAGCGCGCTGCAAAACAACTGATTTTAGTAATTGGACACAATATTACCAAAACCATTTTTGGGAGATTGAGCTGACTAATTGAGGCTTAGCCTCAATGTTAAAAAAATCATAAAAAGTCATTTGCAGATAAAGATTTTGGTTAAACGCTTAATTTTAGACCGGAAAATCGAAACAATATGAATCCAATACTTAGAAACATTGTAGCAGTTATTGCCGGGGTTATTTTCGGGAGTGCAGTGAATATGGGAATTATCATGATTAGTGGTTCAATAATTCCACCGCCCGATGGAGCCGATGTCACCACGATGGAAGGCTTAAAAGCAGCCATGCATTTATTCCAACCCAAACATTTTATTATGCCATTTTTAGCACATGCACTGGGGACATTTGCCGGTGCTTTCCTGGCCGGTAAAATAGCCGTTAACCATAAAATGAAATTTGCATTGGGCATTGGTGTCTTTTTTCTGATCGGAGGAATTGCCAGTGTTTTCATGCTTCCTTCGCCAACCTGGTTCACTGTTTTGGATTTGGCTGGAGCTTATATACCAATGGCTTTTATTGCTGGCAGATTGGTTGTTAAGAAAAATTAAATCGGAAAAATAAAAGAAGATTATGAAAAAGCAACCGCTCGTTCTTGCCCACCGTGGTCTTGTTACGGAATACCAGGAAAACACCTTACTTTCAATACAGGCAGCCATCGACAGTCCGTTTTGCAACGGCACCGAATTCGATGTTTTTCTGACCAAAGACAATAAGGTGGTTTTGTTCCACGACGAAAATTTAAAAAGACTTACCGGCATAGACCGGATAATCTATGATATGACCTGGGATGATTTGAGGTCCATTCAGGTTTTGGCAGAAATCGAAGTTGATGGCGGTGTACGACAATATGCTAAACCAACTGCCATTCCTTTGCTGGAAGATGTGCTGGAAACGATCCGGGGAAAAGATTTTTTCGTTGACATTGAACTTAAAGCTTACTCCCCAAATTGGAAGAGGCGGAAGTTAGGCAGGGAGGTGGCCAAAATTGTCAAGCGAATGGAAATGTTGGAGCAGGTGGTATGTACTTCTTTCAATTTTTTCATGCTGTACGACCTGGAAAAGATGCACCGTGAAATTCCTTCGGGCTTTGCTTATGACGACAATATGCCCCTTTCCGTGAAACGCCTTAACTGGTTGATGGAATCCAATATCATCGGCAAAATAGTTCACTCCAATGCGGTCTGTTCTGAATATACGCTTATCGATAACGATACCATACAAAAATACCATGGTCGGAAGATGAAAGTTGGAACCTTCACATTGTACCCTTTGATGCCTGGTGAAATGCCGGACGATCGGAAAGCTGATTTCAGTAAAGAAGTAAAAAGGCTGGCAGCATTGGGTGTGGACTGGATAGAAACCGATCAGCCCGAACTGGTGTGGAAGGATCTGTATGGGTAACATTGCGGACTAAGCTTTTTAATAAAGACTTTATTTTTGGCAGGATAATGAAAACATCTCTATCATTCTTTTTTAGAGGTAATCTGCAATTAAAAAAACAAAAAAAATGAACTCAAATAAAATGAAAGCAATTGTTTACACGAAATATGGACCTCCAGAGGTTCTTAAACTAAAAGAGGTAGAAAAACCTACTCCCAAAGAAAATGAAGTACTCATCAAAATATTTGCGGCAGCAGTAACATCAGGGGATTATAGAATGCGAAAGGCTGACCCATTTGCTGTAAGATTTCTCACCGGTCTCATAAGACCAAGTAAAACTATACTGGGAGTTGACCTAAGCGGGGAAATTGAATCAGTAGGAAAAGATGTAAAATTATATAAGGAAGGCGACCAGGTTTTTGGATCTACTGGTCTCGGATTTGGTGCTTATGCTGAGTATAAATGCCTGTCTGAAGAAGCGGTTCTGGCAAAAAAACCAGCCAATATTACCTTTGAAGAAGCCGCCACCCTTTTTTTTGGAGGACATACAGCATTACATTTTCTTAGAAAAGGAAATATCCAAAGCGGACAAAAAGTTCTTATCTATGGAGCTTCCGGAGCGGTAGGTAGTGCTGCAGTACAGCTTGCCAGGTACTTTCGGGCAGAAGTTACCGGGGTATGCAGTACGACGAATTTAGAATTGGTTAAGTCTCTTGGAGCCGACAAGGTAATTGATTACACTAAAGAAGATTTTACCAAAAACAGTGAGATCTATGACATTATTTTTGACACGGTAGGCAAGACTTCGTTTTCACGCTGTAAAGGTTCGCTAAAACAAAAAGGAATATATCTTACAGCGAATGCCAGTCCGGCAGATTATTTTCAAATGATATGGACTTCAATGTCAAGCAGCAAAAAAGTAATTGGTGGGATAGCACATGAAAGGACTGAAGATATATTTTTCCTCAGAGAGCTTATTGAGGAGGGAAAGATAAAATCGGTCATTGATAGACGCTATCCAATGGAACAGACTGCCGAGGCCCACAGCTATGTAGAAAAAGGTCACAAAAAGGGAAATGTAGTTATAACTATGAAGCATAACAACTAAAAGATGAAGGCCTGGAAAAAAATTGGATTGGGTGTATTATTGATAATTATTATAGCTGGCATTTGGTTTTACCCCAAATACATAAGGCTCAATCATACCATCCATCTTTTTGATGAAGACCGGATTGTAAATAATTTTAGAACTTTTGACTCCATCTGGCCGGTTGCTATCCTAAAAGCATCTTCGGACACCTATAAATATTCCAAAGCATCGGCGATAAACTTACCTGAGCATTTTGATTTCAAAGGTGAATCTTACGGTACAAATGACTTTTTGAAAGACTCCTGGACAACAGGGTTTTTGGTCATTCAGAATGATACGATCGTATTTGAAGGGTATTTTTTAGGGAATACGGAATCAACGAGAACTATCTCCTGGTCAATGGCTAAATCCTTTATCTCTGCTTTATTTGGAATAGCCGTACACGAAGGTTACATTACAGATATTACGCAAAATGTAGAAGAATATGTGCCTGAATTGAAGGGTACTGCTTATGAAGGTGTACGCATCAAGGATGTCTTGCAAATGTCAACCGGCGTTCATTTTAATGAAGATTACGGAGATTTTTACAGCGATATAAACAAATGGGGAAGAGGGTTTGCTTTAGGTGATTCGCAGGATGCATTTGCCGCTACTTTGGAACGTGAAGTCGAGCCGGGAACGATCAATCATTATGTCAGTATCAATACGCATGCTTTAGGGATGATACTTACCAGGGCGACCGGAAGAACGATTACCGATTATATGCAGGAAAAATTATACGACCCCATGGGCATGGAGTATGATGGCTATTGGCTGCTGGATGACGAAAATATGGAAGTAGCGCTTGGCGGACTTAACCTGACCATGAGAGATTATGCCAAGATAGGATCACTTTACCTGCATAATGGCTATTGGAATGGAAAACAAATTGTACCCGCAGCTTGGGCACATTCGTCTGTAACACCTGATGCGCCACATCTTCAACCGGGCACATCATTTGGATATGGTTACCAGTGGTGGATTCCAAAAGGCAATGTTGGTGAATTTATGGCGATAGGCGTCTATAATCAAAACATCTACGTAAACCCTGCCACAAAAACAGTCATCGTTAAACTATCGGCTAATCCCCGGTTTAATGATAAAACATTTACACCAGGCAGTAACCATGCATCATTAGAACTCTATCGTGCGATTGCTGCATCATTTCAATTTGAGGATTAGCTAAACGAGAAAGACTTTGCAATTAATCAGTAAAGAGATTGTACATATCATCAAACACATGAGTTTGCATATCCCGGTATTCTTGGCTTACAGTCGAAGCAATTCTAAACCACATCTACATTAACCTTTTGCCCTGTTGGTGCAAACTGATCCATCTCCACCGGCAATTCAACCCCCTGCATTTTCAAAGTCTGCACCCTGTATAAATAAGCAGCACCCTGCATAATCTGTTCGGCTACATCGGCTACATGCCTGTTTTGGTAGTCCTCCAAATAGGTTCCTTTTACCCAATCATTGAATGCACCCATTGAAGGGCCGCACCAAATCTGGTAATCCAACTCACGGCCTTTGGTTCCTGCATTTGCCCAGTTGGAAGACAATCCCAAATACCACCGAAAGATCAAAGCCATTTTCCGGTGAGGATTATCTTTGGCCCGCTCAATTTGTTCTGGATCTCTTTTTTCAAAAAAATCGATACACGACTGCCAGATTTCTTCAAGCGGTGCTTTGAAAACCTGTTGCTCTAATTTCTGTCGTTCAGCAGATGGAATGTCATCGATGGAATTGTATTGTTTGTAATAGTCGTACAATTTTTTAGCACGAGGTCCGAAAAGT
>JAUXBM010000137.1 GCA_030619415.1 Chlorobiota bacterium | reverse complement strand
TCGGTCATTCGTTTGGCGGAACTTTTGCAACCTATGCACTCTTAAAGGAACCTGACATATTCAATGCGTATATCGCGATCAGTCCGTACTTAATGTATGATGACAATATGCTGGTTGATGCAACGGAGAAAAAGCTAAAATCGAAGTACAATGCTGGGGTGCAATTTTACATGACGGTTGGCGATGAGCCCAATTATTTTGAAACGCTGGATAAGTTTACACAGATTGTTGAGGCGAAATCACCAAATGGTTTTGAACTGAAATATGTTCAGATGAAAAATGAAAACCATGGCTCAGTTCCGCACCTGAGTATTTACAATGGTCTGGAATGGATCTACTCCGGATGGAAACTGCCAAAAGAAAAATACAAGGAAGGTTTAGCTGCAATTGACGAGCATTATGCTGATCTTTCGGAAAGATACGGGGACGAAATTAAAACCCCTGAAAATGTTTTGAATCAACTTGGGTACATCTATCTTGGAGAAAAAGAAATGGATAAATCCATCAAAGTTTTCCAGGAAAACGTTGAACGTTATCCAAAATCGGCCAATGTTTATGATAGCCTTGGCGAAGCTTACGAAAACAATAACCAATTTGCTGAAGCTGAAAAAAACTATCAAAAGGCTGTTGATATTGCAAAACCGCAGGAACATCCGAACCTGCCTGTTTACGAAAAGAACCTGAAAAGAATGCAGGAGAAGCTGGCGCAGAAATAGAAGGATGTTGATTTAGATTCTACACCCCGCTTCGGGCGTCCACGCCCGAAGGTCAACCTAAAATCCGCATGTCTATCAAAAAAATGCTGAAAAATTTCTCAACCTAACAGATCCGAGGCGACCTGTTAGGTTTAACGAATCACCCCTGCTTTTCTGGATTCCTGTCCGTGCGGATGAGTTGAATTGTAAAATCAGTAGTTCTTTTTAAAGATGTGGCTGCAATAGCTGTACAATTTGTGCAGCCTGCATAACACCGGGTTGCTTAAATATACCACCTGGCCTTTCTTCATAACCATCATGGTTGGAATACTACGAATCTGGTGCTTTTGGGCGATAGCCTGGTTTTTATCCACATCTACTTTTATGATCCTGATTTTATCACCTAACTTTGAGTTAACCTCTTTGAGAATTGGTGGCATCATTTTACATGGCTGGCACCAATCCGCATAAAAGTCAATTAAAACCGGTTTGTCACCATTGATTATTTCATTGAATTTGCTCATTTGTCGTTTTTATTTTTCAGCTTATCAACTTTTATTCCTTTCGGGAAAAGCTGACAGAATGTACTTTTTGTTTTAGCCTCGCCCTGACCTTTCAGGTGGCACTGTTCCAATGAACGAAGTGAATGGGGCAGGCTCCTGAAAGGTCGAAAAGCAGAAATGGAAATAAAGTTAATGAGAGAAATCTTTTTCTTGAATCTTTCAGGTTTCAACTGCACTGACTTGCCACGTTTGTTCAGGCCATTTTATAGAACCTCATACCATCACCAACCTTTCAGGTCCCCGCCGCACCGGCTTGCCCCGACCTGAAAGGTTTATCCTGATTAAACCATCCTTTCCCTGCATCAGGGTAACAATCAATATCAGGAACATAGGGTTTGATATCAAGCAGGGGTGTGCCATCGATCATATCAGCCCCTTCAAAATGAATGATGTTGTTTTCAACGGATTTTATCTTAACGATAGTCAATCCGATTTTGTTTGGCCTGAGCGGACTGCGGATTGAAAAAACGCCACGCGGAATTGTTCGGTCTTTGGGATATTGCCAAAGTTTTAAATCTTCATCATTTTTGTGAAAATAAAAGATCAAATGGGCATGGGTAAAACTGTCCAGGTCTTTCAGCCCTTCGGCAAACTCATCGAATATTTCAACATAACCTGCTGCATCATCCGAAAAACGTCCCTGCCTTGGTATTTTTCCCGTTCCGTCAAAAGGGGTGTGGATAATGCCGATAGGGGTGAAGGTGATGTTTTGACAAGTCATGGCAGCAAATATTTTAATTATAATGTTAATCCAATCGCAATTCCCTCAAATAAAGCTGGATCGTATTTTCCAATCCGAAATACAAAGCATCGGCAATCAAGGCATGACCGATGGATACTTCCATTAGCCAGGGAATACATTGGGCAAAATACCTGAGGTTTTCGAGGCTGAGATCATGGCCGGCATTTAGCCCAATCCCAAGTTCTCTGGCTAATTTTGCAGCTTCAACAAATGGCCTGATAGCCTCTTCTTTTTCTTTTGGAAAATCAGTGGCATAGCTTTCGGTGTAGAGCTCAATTCTGTCAGTGCCGGTGTGTTTGGCATGCTCCACTATTTTTATTTCAGGATCAACGAAGATGGATGTGCGAATTCCAGCCTCGTGAAATTTGTCGATCGTTTCTATTAAGAAATCTTTATGTTTGATCGTATCCCAGCCATGGTCAGAGGTCAGTTGGTTTGGGTCATCGGGGACGAGTGTTACCTGGTCAGGTTTATGTTTCAAAAGAAGTTCAATGAATTCAGGTGTCGGATTTCCCTCAATGTTAAATTCAGTAGTAATGAGTGGGCTGATTAATTCAACATCTTTCCGGGTTATATGTCGTTCGTCAGGCCGGGGGTGAACCGTAATTCCCTGCGCGCCAAAACGTTCACAATCGATAGCAACTTTTTGCACATTGGGATAATTACCTCCTCTTGCATTTCGAAGGGTGGCTATTTTATTAATGTTTACACTTAACCGGATCATTGTTTGAGTTTTTAGCAAAATTAATAAATTGCAGTGTCGAATAATAAAAGAATGAGAGCGGTTATACAACGGGTTTCTGAAGCTTCTGTCGCCATTGAAGAAGTGGTAAAATCAAAAATTGGAACAGGTTTGTTGATTCTTCTTGGAATTGAAGCAGCCGATACAAAAGAGGATATTGATTGGCTAAGCGGAAAAATTGCCCGCTTACGCATTTTCAATGATGATCGGGGTGTAATGAATTTGTCGGTTCAGGATATTCAGGGTGAACTCCTCGTGGTTAGTCAATTCACTTTACACGCCGTGACAAAAAAGGGAAACAGGCCTTCATACATTAAAGCAGCCGTGCCTGAAATTGCAATTCCACTATACAATCAATTCATTAACTCGCTTGAAAAGCTAACCGGAAAACCTGTTGGTTCGGGTGAATTTGGTGCCATGATGAATGTGTCGCTGGTAAATGATGGCCCGGTGACAATCATCATTGATTCAAAAAATAAAGAATAATTCCTTCCAATATTCCATCATTCCAAATCAGGAGGGAATTTTCTTATTAACTTACTAATTATGAATTTTGAACAGAAATTACGCTAAACATTACCGCCTGTTCCCGTTACGTCCGTTCCTGCGATTTTCACGATTCAGTTTCACTAGATACTCCTCCAGTGCCATCGACATGGATGGAGCTGTTTGTGTTGGAGCGGGAATGGTCAGTTTAAGTCCGGCTTCTTTAATCGCTTTCGCAGTTGTAGTACCAAAAGCAGCAATCAGTTTTTCGCCCTGGTTATATTCCGGGAAATTATTCTGCAATGATTTGATTCCGGCTGGACTGAAAAAAATCATCATATCGTATTTGTCAATATCCACATGCGACAAATTACTGGCAACAGTCCTGTAAATAATGGCTTTTGAATAGTTTATATTCGCACCATCCATTAAGGTAAACATGCTTTGTTTGTGAATGTCAGACGAAGGAACCAGAAATGTTTCCTCCTGGTGTTTTTTGATCACATCCAGCAGGTCAACAAAATTTTGTTTCCCATAGAAGATTTTGCGTTTGCGATACTGAACGTATTTTTGCAGATAATATGCTGTAGATTCAGAAATACAAAAATATTTCAACGAATCAGGAATTTCAAAACGCATTTCTTTTGCCATTCTGAAAAAATGATCAACAGCATGCCGGCTGGTTAAAATAATTGCAGTATGTCCGTTAAATGATCCTTTCGCCCTTCTATATTCTTTCGCTGAAATTCCTTCAACTTTAATGAATTTGTGAAAGTCGATTTTAAGATTGAACTTCTTAATCAATTCGCCATAGGGCGATTTTTCCAGATCAGCAGGTTGGGGTTGCGAAACCAGAATGTTTTTTACCTTCAATTGTCGTCCTTTTTAATTCCGTACACATTCTACCTTAATCGTACCATTGCTTGCATTATGCCTGTTGCAAGAGTTTGATAAGTACCAGTAAGGGTATTATTTCGAGCGTGCAAAGATACATAAATAAATGTAACAAAGAATAACCCGAAACAGTTTTTCCAAGAAAAAAAGTCTGCAACCACCTGAAAATATGTGCGATAAGAACGACTATTAATCCGATGTAAAGAAAAGCGTCAGCTTTTACAAAAAGAATAAGCAACAGGATTGGTATAAGCAAAATACCAAGTGAATTATCAGTATTCATGTGTAAATTAAGCTGTTTTGAAGCCAGAGACCAGGTGTTAAAAATAAAACCTGTTACCATAACCAGTAGCAACCTGAATATGAATAATAACAAAATCGATGTCCCGATGTAGAGCATTAAATCATAACCATCTATTTTGATACTAATTGCGGGAATTAGTTGAACGATGAACAGATAAACGAAAATGACGACCGTCACAAAATAATTCAATAAAAAGAAAACCCGAATCAGCAATCCAGGATTGGTAATACTGCTTTCTTTCGCATATAGCGGCCCTTGTTCTTCAGAAAAAGTAAAAATGGATACAAGCTTCTCGGGCAGGTAGTACGCGGTAATTGCAACTCCTGCCAGGAAAAATAACAGCAAATAAATAACCCAATCCATTTGACCATCGAAATGAATCTGAGGAAGGATTTCCACAGACGACGATTGTAGGAAAGTTTCTGTAATCTCCCTGCTGCTTGTCTCGACAACAGCAGTTGAATCAGCTATCGGGAAATAGCTATTATTGAACATATGGTGCTGTACAACAGCATCAAAATTATTGTCCGACTGCAATTCTTGAAAGTTAGGCATTTTACAAAATGGATTCGCCAATTTCCGACAAAGCTACAAGCAAATAAATCAGAAGAAACTTTTTTTTGGAACGAATTGATTTTGTGCATTTAGATTTTTTAATAATCGATGAAAACGATTTTTTATTTAGAAGCATAACACTCAGTTATAGAGCAGTTTACAGAACTAAACGATTTATTCCTGTGCAGTTAAAAAGATCGCAATAAATCGAACATTTAATTTTAACTTAGATTACCAATAAATAAGCAAAAATTGAAAAAGAACTACTGAATTTATCCTAAATTTGTGCCTCATTGTTAATTAGTTAACAATTGAATTTTGACTGTTGTTTTTATTCAAAATAGAAAACAATTAATTATACAAATTATACATCAATTTAAGTTTTAGCTATGTTAAATAAGATCACAAGTTTTGCAGAATACCTGCAGAAGTATCAGGAAAGTGTTGCGGATCCGGAAAAATTCTGGGCTCAAATTGCCGAAACTCATTTTTG
>JAUXBM010000195.1 GCA_030619415.1 Chlorobiota bacterium | reverse complement strand
CAGGTATTAACGGAGATGATTGTCTCTATTGATGATGAGACAAGAATTTTTACGCTGGATACGGGTCGCCTTTTTCCCGAAACTTATGACCTGATCAGCAGGACCTCAAGTAAATACAAAACGCAGATAGGGGTGTTTTTCCCAAATGCAGAAGAGGTAGAGCATATGGTTTCTGAAAAAGGGGTCAACCTTTTTTATAGCAGCATTGCCAGCCGTAAATTATGCTGCTACGTACGAAAACTAAAACCGCTGAGCCGGGCCCTTGGAGGTTTGGATGCATGGATCACAGGACTCCGTCGCGATCAATCAGTTACGCGAACATCACTGGAAATGATTGAATGGGATGAGAACAACAACTTATTAAAAATAAACCCTTTGATCAATTGGAGCGAGCAGGAAGTAATTGATTATATCGATGCCAATAACATACCTGTCAACCCATTGCATAAACAAGGGTTTGCAAGCATCGGGTGTCAACCCTGCACACGGGCAATTCTCCCCGAAGAAGACGTTCGGGCAGGCCGTTGGTGGTGGGAAAACCCGGAAACAAAAGAGTGCGGCATCCACCGGAGTTAGACCCACAATAAAATTTACATTATTTCGATTTGGCGTTTCGGGCATTTATAATTGTGATTTATTTGTTCTCTTAAAACGAATTGCGTGATTTCCCTCAACCGCCAAATACTCCGACTTTCAGTTCCCAATATCGTAAGCAACATAACTGTTCCGTTGCTCGGGCTTGTTGATCTGGCCATGATGGGACACCTCGACGACCCGGTATATATTGGTGCCATTGCCTTGGGAAGTACAATATTCAGCCTGGTTTATTTGGGCTTCGGGTTTCTTCGGATGGGGACAACGGGTTTTACTGCCCAGGCAATCGGGGCAAAAGCCAGGAAAGAAATTACATTGATTCTTTACCGATCGATGTTTGTGGCCCTGGTCCTGGCTTTTCTGCTCATATTTTTACAATATCCCATTCAATGGATTTCATTCCAGCTGCTTGATGGAGGCCAGGAAGTGAAAGAACTGGCAAGGCAATATTTTTATATCAGGATATACGCAGCACCGGCCACATTGGGATTGTATGTGCTTCATGGTTGGTTTCTTGGGATGCAAAATGCCAAAATTCCAATGGCCCTAGCAATCGCCATTAATTCGATTAATATCCTGCTCAACATTTTATTCGTTGTTGGGTTCGGCATGAAATCTGATGGTGTTGCAATAGCAAGTGTGATCGCCCAATACAGTGGGTTACTACTGGGACTTCTACTACTGGGACTAAAGTACAGGGCATACCTGAAGAGGTATTCTGTTCAGCTGATTTTCCAGGCTAAAGCACTTCGCCGGTTTTTTATTGTGAATAACGATATTTTTATCCGGACAGTTTTACTGATCCTCGTCCTGGCCTTTTTTACAAGCCGTTCGGCAAAGATCAGTGATGAGATACTGGCCGTAAACACATTGTTGTTTCAGTTCTTTTTTATTTTTTCCTACTTCGCCGACGGATTTGCCTTTTCGGGAGAAGCACTTACCGGGAAGGCCAAAGGTGCCGGAGACCCGGTTTTGCTTGAAAAGACAGTATCCTATTTATTTCGTTGGGGATGGGGTGCATCATTTCTTTTTAGCATTCTGTTTTTGTTTGGACTCAAACCATTATTTTGGGTCATGACCGACAACATCGATCTCATTCAGCTGGCCTACGATTATAAATGGTGGATCGTATTGTTGCCGGTGGCCAGTGGGGCTGCATTTATTTGGGATGGTATCTACATCGGTGTAACCGCATCCAGGGCTATGCGCAACACCATGATCGTTGCTTCGCTCATCATTTTCCTCCCCTCCTACTATTTTACCATCGATACATTTGGAAACCATGCACTCTGGTTTTCGCTCAATATTTTTATGATGAGCCGTGGTGTACTCTTGTGGATCATGGCGAAAAGAACGGTTTACCAAACCTAACAGGTTCAAGGCAACCTGTTAGGTTTAGCTTCTTTAGAAACTTTCTAAATATCAATTTATTTTAAATATTTTAGTACTGGGTATTACATAGTATTAGTTTTTGCATTATATTTGCCGGATGAATCTTGAAAAAACAAATGCGCAAATGAGGAAAGGAGTCCTGGAACTATGTGTACTATCGGTTATTTCCGATAAAGAGGTTTACACATCCGACATACTTTCATCGCTTAAAGAAGCACAATTGCTCGTGGTGGAAGGAACAGTATATCCATTATTAACACGCTTAAAAAATGATGGCGTATTAAAATACAGGTGGGAGGAATCAACTTCGGGCCCACCGCGTAAATATTACAGCTTAACAGATCAGGGCAAAGAAGTTTGCCTGAAGCTCAAGGAAAATTGGGATAAGCTCAATCGATCAATTAATAAACTTGTAGGACAGAAATAACAAGAATAATGAAAAAAACCTTAAATATAAATATCAGGGGCATCGTGTTTAACATTGATGAAGATGCCTATCAGAAACTGAACAATTACCTGAACGAAATTTATAAACACTATAAAAATCAGCCGGGACACGAAGAAATCGTGAGTGATATCGAAAATCGCATTGTTGAACTTTTCCAGGAAAGATTGAACGACAAGAAACAAGTAATTACAGTTACCGATGTCACTGAAATTATTGGCATACTGGGACATCCTTCTGATTTTGACCGGGAGTTGCAGGATGACGAACCTCGTTCCAGGTCGTATCAGAAGGGATCTAAACGGCTTTTCAGGGATCCGGAAAACCGAACCATCGGCGGAGTTTGTTCCGGTATCGGTATATACTTTGATGTTGATCCGGTATGGTTTAGGCTAGCCTTTGTAGTGTCTGCGGTTTTCGCTGGAACGGGAATGTTTCTTTATCTTATCCTGTGGATCGTACTGCCTCCTGCCAGGACAGTAACAGACCGACTTGAAATGAAAGGTGATCCGATCAATGTCGATAATATCGAGAAGGCTGTGAAAAAAGAAATGCACGATGTGAAGGATAGATTTAGTGAATTTACCGAGCAGGCCAGGCAAACTTTTAAGAAAAAACAGACCTGAAAATATGTTTTTTAGCGTTTTCAAGCAGACGATACTATAATTGCACCCATTTATTACTAAAAAATCACTACTGAACCGGCTTAATTAAACCTTTGTTTTTCTGTACTTTAGACCACCTTGTATAGTTTTTGTGAGGTGGTCTTTTTTGTTTGTATAGTTTTTGTGATACCAATTTAACATATCGAAAGCCCAGGTCGTTGTTTATTTGCATCACGAAATCTGAAACGCCAGTGTTAAGCAGCGAGATAAAGCAGAAGGAAAGTTTGAAGATGGAGTAGGGACGATAACACTGGCTTTCTAAAATACACACAACGATCGATTTCTGTACAAAGTTGGTTTGCGTGCATTCATACATTTAGTTTTTAGTTTGTTTTTAAACCCCGCGGCGGTACAGCAAAGCGGGGTTTTTTTATTTCCACTATTTCACGCGGCCCGGTAGCTATCGGGGCAACGGTTCTTTGGTTTTTTCACGCAGCGACGCAGAGACGCAGCGGTTTTACGATGGTAAGTATGTCAACAAGGGCAAGTTTGTCATTAGTGGTCAGACGACCTGCCGCGACTGCCGACTGAAGACCGCACCCTTAAACTAGCGCGCGAATGTTTCGCGTGCGACTATAATACATTTATCAAAACTGTCACACGATGGAATCGCGCGCCAGTATTATTGGGCGACAGTAGCTAGCATAAAAAAAACCGCTCCATTTCTGAAGCGGTTTCATAAAATCCAGAATCTTTTTAATCTTCCTCCTACCCGGGGTTTCTGATCATTTTGGTTTTTGATTAACGATTATTCTGCTGTTTCTTCACCTAAATGTGTATTTAAGAATTGCTCCATGGCCCGGTAAAAATCAAAGCGGTTTTCTTCATTCCTGAAT
>JAUXBM010000093.1 GCA_030619415.1 Chlorobiota bacterium | reverse complement strand
TATAATTATATGTACAACCCGGGCGGTTTTAATAATTTCGGCTCACCGTTCAACAATCGTGGTTTTGGTTCCGGTTTTGGGCCAGGCTTTTAATTTGCCGGTTCACGCAACGCTGCGGCGACGCAGCGTGAAACAATATGCTAGTGGTAAATGATGTATGAACTACTGGTGTGGTTTTTTTGCTTTCTATCCTCTTATTCGTCCATTATACAAATCCCAAATTGGAAAAATCATATCATAGTCATTCCAGTTTAAATTTCCTTCAATAATTCTAAAGTCCGAAAACAAATCTTCTTTTAAATATTTATTTATTGATGGATGTTGAGATTTCTTCAAAAAAGTTTTAAAGTCAACAAGTTTTTCCGTACCGTCTTTAAATTTTACACGTATTGCATAATCTCCGATATATTTTGCAAATCCGATTTCAATTTTATCGAATTTTTTTTTCGAATACTGCTCTATAATTCTCATTTTATTTTTTTTGTTATTCGTTCAAAATCAATGTCTCTATGGAATACAAAATAATCAATCCATTTTTTAACAATCTTGTCGGCATAAATTGATAAAAAGTCCTTGAAGTTTTTGAGGTCTGTTCCTTTTAATGGCTTAAATCCTTTGTTTTCCTGAATTCTGATTTCAATAATTTCTCCATTGGATATAATAAATTCTGCTTTACTTTCAAATTCACCTTTTTTCGCATGAACGTGTATCGGTTCATGTTCGTTGGAATAAAAAAAGATTATTATTCCCAGATATTCATAAATCTTTGGCATTTATTTTTTCTTACAAATTTAATGAATTTTCAAGATTCCCAAATACAATGTTCACTTACTTTACGCCTTCGCACCTCTGCGTGAAAAAAAATCATTTGAACTATTCATTTAAACCCAGTTGGCAAGATTCTTGATAATATTTCTGATCAACTCAAACAAACACCAATGAAACAGCTCATTGCCATTTTAACCGGCTTTTCGATATTAATATTACTATGGGGTTGTCCTTTTCCAAAACTTAAACACAAAGATGCTTATTTTCCTTCTTCGCCTCAAAACCTCGCTGATGTCAACTCGGCTTATGACGATTACAATTCTGCATTTCCCGGAACCCGGGCAGGGAAATACCTGATATTTTCAACCAACAGGTGGGCTCTTGACGATGATTTTAATATCGTTGGCGACAACTTTAATGCAACATGGGATATGGAAACCGGGGAACTCAGGGTTGACAATCAAAATTTATCCCTGGGGTTAAGTCATTTACCAGATATGCTGGAGGCAGCTAAATCTGACTTGAACGAGTATGCCCCTTACTCCATCAGTTATGAATTTGAAAATATGGAGGAGGACAAAAGACAAAGAATGACTATTCTACTCTACTCAAGCGGAAATGCCGATAGTGGGTACAGTGAATACCTTGTTTATAATATTTCAGATTACGATGGTGAACCAGGCACAACTTATGGCCCGTCAGTGGTGGCTAACCTGGGAGATGAGTTCCAGCAATATGTCTCTTTTTATGGATACGAAGTTGGAAGTCTTGATTTATGGGAATTAAACTCCGATGGTTTTACACAAATGTATTTTGATGAAAGTACCGATGGTAATACCGATATTTATAAAATTGACATTCCTGCTGATTCACCAGACTTTCTTGGTTTTTTAAAAGACACCGCTGAATTGCAAAACGACCCGGTAACAGAACTCAACTCAAATGCCAACGATCGTTGCCCGTTCATCAACGGTAGTTTCATGGTATTTACCTCCGACAGGCCCGGCGGGTTTGGCGGTTACGATCTTTATTATTCAGTTAACAATGGCATCCAATGGTCGGAACCGGTTAACTTTGGAAAAGAAGTTAATTCTGCTTACGATGAGTTCAGGCCTGTTGCCGTTCAGGTTTATAACTTTAAAAATGATCTGATGATATTTTCATCCAATCGTCCGGGCGGACAGGGAGGCTACGACCTGTATTATGTCGGGATTGATAACATAAGCCAGGATGAATAGGTAATTGGTCACTGGTCATTGGTCATTGGTCATTGGATAATTAGCATCAGGACTATGCCGAAGGAACACCCGTAACTTCAGACGTGGGATTCCTAAGGCCCCAGGATAAATCCAAGGGCTTAAAAATCATTCAATCCCTTTCGGGATTTACGGAGCCTTTTGTCCTGAAGGGACATTTGATAGTTGGCTACAAGAATGATCTTTTTAATACGGCAATTAGAATTCAACCGGCTCGAAAATCCAAACAGCAAACCCGAAACTCAAAACTCAGGACACTAAATCCATAAAAGCAATGCCCTGCTCAATGTCATCATTCATACTTTTGATGGTCTTTTCAGAAAGCATTTTATAAAAGTCGCCCCTGAATATCTGGTAATCTTTATGAATAGGACATGGTTTTTCATCATTACATTCAACCAATCCCAGGCCGCACTTTTTAAAGAAATCAAGTCCTTCGTTAGCATCAACAATATCTAACAATGTAATATCAAGGGTTTGATTCGTGACATAAAAACCACCATTCGGTCCTTTTGCCGAATAGATGATTTTCCGCTTGACGAGGTGCTGAAGTACTTTGGCAAGATAATGCTCCGGAAAACCAAGATCGGCAGCGATGGTTTTTATACCAAAACGATTTTCTTCAGAAGAATTCTTCGCAAGGTAAACCACTGCCCTCACTGCATATTCAGTCGATTTTGAAAACATTATTCTTTTACATTAATCCAAATTTATTAGTCATTGACATCGCATTTCTTTTCTCGGGTCTCAAGTCTTAGGTCTTCTGTCTTGGCTCTTGGTTCTACAATAATTGGTCATTGGTCACTGGTAATTAGTAATTAGTCATTGGTCATTAACTGTTTGACGACTGTGGACTGTTTACTGCTGACCGCAGACTGCGAACTGTGGACTGAAGACTGTGGACTGGTAATTAACAAGCCGTACCCCGCACCCCGTTCTGCCTACGAATTCAAGTACATCTGTCCCTCCTCGCTGATCATATCCGGTGTCCACTGTGGTTCCCAAATCAGATCGACAAGAACAGCATACTCCGGGTAATTCACTTCCAAAATAGTTTGGATATGCTGAATGATGGTATCCCCAACCGGGCAGCCCGGTGTTGACAGCGTAACATCAACATCAAGGGTTTTTCGTTCATCGTCTTTTGTAACCTTATAAACCAGGCCCAGATCAACAATATTTACTTCAACTTCAGGATCGGGAACCTGTTTTAAAACTTCATACACTTTTGCTTCTTCTTCGGTAATATTTTCCTGTATCATTTTATCATTTGTTTTTTGTGAAAAATCATCTTATAAACGTTAACACCATAAACCAGGGTGGTAAAAAGCATCGCGACAGCGCCTAACAACACAATAAGTTTTAGTGAAAACAGCAGTCCCAGAACAAACAGCACAACGCTTACCAAGAACGAATAGGTGTGAATGGTCGCCAATTTGCTGCTGTAAAGGTCTCCCGGTAAAGGTGTTTTTTGTCGACCAACTACAGTCTGGTAATTATAAAGCCATATAATGAAGGGTAACGTTTTATAAGTCTGTCCAAGAATTAATCCTGTAAAGAAACCGTAAATCAATAACAATCCCGAAACAATTTCTATCCTGCCAGGAGGCAGTCCCAAAGCTGGATTCCCAAAATAAGTCGCGATAAACGACAGGATACTAAACACAAGCATCACAAATCCTATGGCCGAAAGTTTCATGCCAACATCAAGCTTTTTCCGCATACGATGAGAAAAAACATCGTAGTTAAACATTAAAAACATAACCAATCCGGATAAAATCAGCCCGAACGCAGCTACATCAATAAATAGAGGTATCTGCTGAAAAAAAGTGACCACAAAAATGATTATAATCCCTGCATTAATGAGGTAAAACCCCCATTTCAAAAGGTCTTCCCTGGTTTTGTGCACGATCAAAAACATCGGCATCAGCTTCGAAGCCACACCAATAATCAGCAGCAGAAACCATCCCACAAGGCCAATAACAGCATGGGTTTTCAGAAATACATTATGGGCAATCGGCAACAGGTTATACGACAAGTTGATCACGATAAACAAACCCATAAGCACCGTCAGCAAAAAATACACTGCCGACGCCATGATATATAATTTACTGATGCTCTGTTTTGCCGAAGATATTGCTGTAACAAGGATGTTCACCACAAACAAAACAACAGCACCTATTATTAATGAGCCCCCAACAATAAAGTTATTGGTAAGTTGAAACTTATAATCCAAAAAGGCGGTTACTAAAAAGAAAAGCCCTGTAACAAGTCCGGCCAGGGAGGTGTATGCAAGTTTTTCGCTGTACAGTTTCACCTCCATCACCACGGGAATAAGTTGGTATAAAGCGCCAAAAATGATCATTGTCACCCAACCCAGCACCAAAATATGAACAACCGAAAGTACCGGCCCGCTGAGGTGATAGCTAAGAAATGCTTCGTAATTAAAAACAATAAATACCGCCGCCACCAGGAAACTGATTGCCCCCAACAAAAAATGAGGAACAACCACCCACACCGATGGGGCATTTTTTGTACTAAGTCCTGCCTGCATTATTTAAATATTATCAGTTTAAGGTTCAGGTTATCAATTTCTTTCGATACCCATTTGTAATTTCTTTGTTCCAGTTCAGGAATAAGAAACTGTGGTAATTTTTTATGGTGGACGTAAAGCGCCTCGCCTTCATTAAGACCTTCGATTTCTTGCAGGATAGTGACCATGGGCATGGGCATTTCCAAATCGCGCACATCAACTTCCTTCATTTTTCCCACAAACTTTTCGGCTGCTTCTTCAAAACTAAGGTCGGTCACCTGCAAATCTCCAGTTTTGCTCTTCACTTCATCCCCCGATTTTTCAAGATAAGTATGTACAATACCAGCTTCCGGCCTTTCGGTTTCATAAACATAACCCTTTGTTTTCAAAATATTTAACAATGGGATCGGCTCAAACGTGTTAATAATTTTCAAGGTATGGCCCTCGTCCATCGACTTCAACTTTGCCATAATAATCTCGAAAGGATCAACCCCTCCTTCAAGCACCGGGCGTACATCTAATTCTACAATTGTTTCTTTTTTCATATCTGAATCTTTTTTGTTTATGCTGTATTTCTCTTTCGGTGCAGCAGTTTCACAACCACAGTCATCGTCTGTTTCAAAACCAATTTCCTTAAGTTTATCAATCATCACACAAACCGGCACCCCTCCTATCCTCGCGGCATCAGCAATGCTAACCCTTGGTGCCAGTGCTTTCCTGAGAAATGGGTTTTTCAGTTTAGCGAAATGTTTGTTTATCGAACTGATCACATCAATGGTCTCCGCATTGTGCTCAATAAGTTTTGAAATTCTCGTTTTCGAACTGATTATCATCACTAAATTTTGATGCAAAACTAAAAATAATTTCTATATAAAAGATATAAAGGTCTTTTTTTCTTTTATTATTTGGGCAGCAAGCCCGTCTCCGTAAAACTACGGCGGGCTGGCAGGCTATCCGCTTTAGCAACTTCGTGTGGCCCGTGTTTTTTAGGTCGTGGCGGTGTCTTCCTCTGTCAGCCCTGCCACTCCAAAAAAACTATCGATCCCCACTTCAGTTGGCTGCCGCTTCTATCCCTGCTGCGGAGATACTACCACAATACAGAATGCTTAGTTTCATCAAGCAGACGGTAGTTACCAATCCACAGTCCTCAGTTACTAAAAATTAATAATAACAACTACATCAATTGTACCCATTGCACCAACTACAAATACCAACAATCCAATGACTAATGACCGGTGACTAATGACCAGTTATAAAAATCCACCATACTTTCTATTTTTGCCTTTTTAACAAACTCATCAAAATCATGCTCATTGTCATTTCTCCGGCCAAAACCCTCGATTTCCAAAAAGAAATCTCGAATGAAGATTTTTCTATTCCTGAAAACCTGGATAAAAGTGAGTTGCTTATAAACACATTAAAAAAGAAAAGTCCCAAAAAACTTTCTGAATTAATGAGCATCAGTCCAAAACTTGGCCAATTAAACTACGAACGATACCAGGAATGGCAATTGACTTTCTCGCATGAAAATGCCAAACAAGCTGTTTTTGTTTTTAAAGGTGAGGTTTATGTTGGCTTGGATATTGATCAGTTTTTACGAAATGATTTGCTATTTGCACAGAACCATCTGCGGATACTTTCGGGTTTACACGGATTACTTAAGCCTTTGGATCTGATTCAGCCTTACCGTCTTGAAATGGGAACCAGGCTTAAATATAGAAGAAAGAATAATCTTTATGAGTTTTGGGGAGACCAAATCACGAAATCGTTGCAAACAGCGCTGCAAGATCAAGAAGATGATGTGTTGATTAATCTTGCCTCAGATGAATACTTCAAGAGTATCGATAAAAAGAAACTGAAAGCAAGAATTATCACACCTGTCTTTAAAGATTTCAAAAATGGCAAATATAAGTTCCTGAGTTTTTTTGGCAAAAAAGCACGTGGAATGATGGCACGTTACATATTATTGAATAGATTAAACAAAGTTGAGGATTTGAAATTTTTTGAAGAAGACGGCTATTTTTATAATGATAATTTGAGCTCAGGCGATCAATTAGTATATACCCGTGGCTAATGTTATTAAGCATTTTTCCTCTTCTTTTCTCATTTTCTGTTAGTTAGAATTGTTAATAACTAGAGGCATCATTTTTTCTTGTTTTTAAATAAAAAGAATTTACTTTTGCCGACCAGTTTTTTTGACGTTCTTTTAATTTGATGATTTTCATTCTTTCTCAACAGCATTGTTGGAAGAATTCAGAAAAAGAAAAGTGGTTTTTAGCGTAACTAAATTGATTTTAGTTGCGTAAAATAAAAGTTAAAAAAACATTATTTTTTCTTTGCAGATTAAAAAAAGTGCTGTAATTTTGCAGCCGCGTTTAAAAACGCGGAAAAAAAGCGTTCATAGACATAATGATTCAAGCCAAAAAGAAGGAAACAAGCGTAAGAATTAACTAGGAAGTTAAATTTCTTTTACAAATATTATTTGCCAGGGGATCTTGATAGTATATTAATTTGAAAAGTACATATACAACGAAGAGTT